>JBKJKR010000534.1:0-6962 GCA_046597135.1 Acidimicrobiales bacterium
CACCGATGTGGCCGCGCGCGGCCTGCACATCGACGACGTCGACGTGGTCATCCACTTCGATCCGCCCGAGGACCACAAGACGTACCTGCACCGCTCGGGCCGCACGGCGCGAGCCGGCGAGAGCGGCATCGTGGTCACGTTGGTGCTGTGGGACCAAGAACTCGAGGTCAAGCGCATGATGAAGCGCGTCGGCATCGAGCAGAACATGGTCGACTTGTTCTCCAACGACAAGCGCCTCACCGACCTCGCCGCCTGGGATCCGACGGCCTAGTCATCGCGGTGAACGCGGTGCCGACGAACGAGGCCGGTCTGCAGGCACTCGCGGCACGGGTCGTATCGCTCGCGGCGAGCGAGCGGTGGACCACCCCCCAAGCACTCGAAGCCACCGCGGGCGCGTTGGGTGGCACTGAGGGTGCTGCTGCGCTCAGCATGGCGCTACGCCGAGACATCGGCGCGGCCGCGGCACGCGGCGGCGCCTCGGCAGCACATCTGCTGGGCATGGTCTACGAGCGCTTGCTCCATCCCGGCGCCCGGCGGGCGCGCGGGGCGCACTTCACCCCGGTCGACGTCGCCGATCACCTGGTCGAGTTCGCGCTCGACGGCCTCGCGTTGCCCGAGCGGCCGAACCTTGTCGACCCGAGCTGCGGAGGCGGTGCCTTCCTCATCGCCATCGCGTCGTGGCTCCACGCGCGGGGGTGGTCGCGCGTCGCGGCGGCCGATGCGGTGTGGGGCGCCGACATCGACCCCCTCGCGGTGTGGGTCAGCGCCACGTCGCTCGCGTTGTGGGTCGGCCCCGAGGCCGGCGAGGTCGACATCGCTTCGCGCATCGTGTGCGCCGACGTGCTGGCGGTGGGCGGCGATGCGTGGCCGGGCATCGCGTTCGACGCGGCGATCGGCAACCCGCCGTTCCAGAACCAACTCGAGCGCGCCACCGTGCGAAGCGCGGCGCAGCGGCGTGCGCTCGACGACCGTGGTGCCGCACGCTCGCCGTACGTCGACACCGCGGCGCTGTTCATGCCCCGTTCGCTCGACCTCGTGGCACCCGGCGGGCGTGTCGCGCTCATACAGCCCCACTCCACGCTCGTGGCCCGCGACGCGCGCTCGGTGCGCGACGCGGTGACCACGCGCGCCGACCTGGTCGGGTTGTGGTTCGCGCAGGAGTCGATCTTCGCGGCGAGCGTGCGGGTGTGTGCGCCCGTGCTCGAACGGGTCGATGGCGACGCCGATCGACCCGCATCGCGCCGCGTGCATCGGGCGACCGGCCGCGGCTTCACCCCCGCGCCGTCCGCCCCGAGCCCCGCGTCGGCCGACTCGTGGGCCTCGCTGGCGAGCGACCTGCTGGGCATCCCCGGCGTCGACCTCGCCGCTCAGGAGACCGTCGGTGATCGCGCCACCGCCACCGCCGGCTTTCGCGACGAGTACTACGGCCTCGTGGGCGCGGTGTTCGACCATGTGCACGACGTGAGCGACGCAACTGAACCGCCGCGCGTCGCTCGGCTCGTCACGTGTGGGCTGATCGATGTGCTCGCGAACCGGTGGGGGTCGCGCCCCGCCACCTTCGCCCGCACGAAGTACGTCGCGCCTGCGGTCGATGTCGACAAGCTCGAAGGAAGGGTCGCCGCATGGGTGGCCGCACAGCTCGTGCCGAAGTTGCTCGTGGCCACACAGACCAAGGTGATCGAGGTGGTCGTCGACGAGACGGGCGACCTGGTGCCGAGCACCCCGGTGATCGCGGTGCACGCACCGGTGGCCGAGCTGTGGCGACTTGCCGCGGCGCTCAGCGCGCCGTGCGTCAGCGCCCACGCGCTCGGACGTGTCGCCGGTGCGGCCCTCGCCGCGGATGCCATCAAGCTCGCGGCGCGCCAAGTGCTCGAGCTCCCGTTGCCCGTCGACCACGAAGCGTGGGAACGGGGAGCGGTTCTCGCCCGCGAGGTCCAGCATGCCGAAGGCCCCGAGCGCGAGCGCCTGCTCGACGACCTTGGCGCGACCATGGACCTCGCGTACGGCTGCGTCGACCGGTCGGTGTTCGCGTGGTGGGCCGCCCGGCGCGGCACGGGTTGAATCATCTGTCGTTTTGGTCGGCCGGCGTGGCACAATGGCGCCGACATCACGAGTGGCCCGGCAACGGGTCCGGCAACCTGGGACGGACGACCAAGGTGCCATGCTTCCGGCAACGGCGGCGATGTGGGCTCAGGTCCGGAGCGATCCGGGCAATGGGTCAACGAACGGTCCGGTGCACCAGCGGTGCCCCCGGTCGCCGGTCGAGCACCAAAGTCCGTCCCTCTGGAACGATCGGAGGCACGTATGAACGGCGACCCGGCGCAAGCGCGCGTGTACCCCGACGCGCTCCCGGTCAGCGGGGCGTGGCAACCGGGCCACCCGGTCGGTCGCCGTCAGTTCATCACGCTCGCCGACCACCGTCCGTTCGCACTCGAAGGTGGGGGAGCGCTCCGCGAGGTCACGCTCGCCTACGAGACCTGGGGCTCGCTCGCGGCCGGCGCGTCGAACGCAGTGCTGGTGTGCCACGCGCTCACCGGCGACTCGCACGCCGCCGGACGCCAGGGCAACGGCCACGCCACCGCGGGGTGGTGGGACGACATGATCGGGCCGGGCAAACCGCTCGACACCGACCGGCTGTTCGTCGTGTGCATGAACGTGCTGGGTGGCTGTCAGGGCTCGACCGGGCCCGCCTCGGTCGAGCCCGCCACCGGCACGCCGTACGGATCGCGGTTTCCGGTGGTCACGTCGCGCGACATGGTTCGCGCCCAGGCTCGTCTGGCCGACTTCCTCGGCATCGGCTCCTGGCTCACCGTCATCGGCGGGTCCATGGGCGGCATGCAGGTCATCGAGTGGGCGGTGATGTTCCCCCAGCGGGTGCGCTCGTTCGTGTCGCTCGCGAGTTGCATGGCATCGAGCGCGTGGCAGATCGCCTTCAGCGCGGTCGGGCGCACCGCACTCGCGCTCGACCCCAACTGGCGCGGGGGCGACTACTACGACGCGCCCGCAGGCGAGGGTCCGCATCGCGGGTTGGCCATCGCGCGCGCCATCGCACAGATCACGTACCGCAGCGACGAGGTCTTCGGCGACCGCTTCGGTCGCGACCTCGTCGACCCGGTCGATGTGTTCCGCATGTGGGACCGCTTCCAGATCGAGAGCTACCTCGACTATCACGGCGTGAAGCTCGTGCGTCGCTTCGACGCGAACTCCTACCTCGTGCTGAACAAGGCCATGGATCTGCACGACATCGGGCGCGGTCGCGGTGGCATCGGCGCGGCCGTCAGCCGCGTGCGCGCGCCGTCGCTCGTCGTGTCCATCAGCAGCGACACGTTGTATCCGCCGTCGCAACAGACCGAGATGCGCAACGCCCTCGTCGCCGCCGGGCTGCGTTGCGATCATCACCTCATCCAAAGCCCACAGGGCCACGATGGGTTCCTGCTGGAGTTCGACCACATCGGTCCCATGGTGACCGAGTTCCTTGCCGAGATCGAGAAGCACGATGCCTGAACCAGAACCCTCCACGTTGCGTCCCGAGACGGTGGCCATCCGCGCCGGTCGCGCCGACAACGCCACTGCGCTCGCGCCGATCCTGTGGGCCACCACCACGTTCGTCACGCCCACGGTCGACGAGGGTCGCCGCATGGCCACCATGACCGGCGCCAACCGCTTCTACTCGCGCTACGGCAACCCGTCGGTCCGTGCGTTCGAAGAAGCCATCGCGGCGCTCGAGAACGCCGAGGACGCACGCGCGTTCGCGTCGGGCATGGGCGCGCTCAGCGCGGTCGTGCTCGGGTTGTGTTCGAGCGGCGATCACATCGTGGCGCAGAAGCAGCTCTACGCCGGCACGCAGTTGCTGTTGCAGGGTGTGTGCCCGCGCTTCGGCATCGACGTCACGTTCGTCGACGGCTTCGAACCGGGCGCGTTCGCCGCGGCGGTGCGCCCCGGCAAGACCGTGTTGATCATCGCCGAGACACCGGCGAACCCGCGCCTCGGCATCGTCGACCTCGACGAGCTCGGCGCGATTCGTGGCCCGATGAAGGTGGTCGATTCCACCTTCGCCACACCGCTCGTGCAGCGGCCCCTCGACCACGGCGCCGACCTCGTCGTCCACTCCGCCACCAAGGCCATCGCAGGCCACAACGACGCGTCGCTCGGTGTCGTGGCTGGCAGCAAGGACCTGTTGGCCTGGTTGTGGAACTTCGCGGTGCTGCAGGGCGCGAACGCGTCACCGTTCGACGCAATGAACGGCCTTCGTGGTCTGCGCACGCTCAGCGTTCGCATCCGTCAACAGAGCGAGTCCGCGCAGCGGCTCGCCGAGATGCTCGAGACACATCCGGGTGTGTCCACGGTGAGCTACCCGGGGCTGGCGTCGCATCCCCAGCACGACCTCGCGAAGCGCCAGATGACGTTGCCTGGCGGTCTGCTCACCTTCGACGTGGTGGGCGGGCTCGATGCCGGCCGGCGTTTCGTCGAAGGCACCCGCATCGCGCAGCTCGCGACGTCGCTCGGCGGACCCGAGACGCTCGTGACCCACCCGGCCTCGACCACCCACGTCGGGCTCCTCCCTGAAGAGCTCGAGGAATCGGGCATCGGCCCGGGCACCATCCGCGTCTCGACCGGTCTCGAGCACGTCGACGACCTGCTGGCCGATTTCGCGCAGGCCCTCGAGCTCGCGCGCTCGTAGCGGCTGCGCCTCCGTGCCCGAGATCCTCGAGGTCGAACGCTACGCACGACTGGCGGCCCGAACCGTCGGCCGTCGCATCGCCCAGGTCGACACGCCCGACGCGTGGTACCTCAAGCACGGTGCCGACGCGCACGCGGTGCAGTCGGTCGCCACGGGCGCGGTGGTCGGCGGCGTTCGTCGCATCGGCAAGCTCTTGCTGCTCGACCTCGTCGAGCGACCGGCGCTCGGGTTGCGCTTCGGCATGACCGGGCGGCTCTTCGTCGATGACATCGCGGGCATCGACGAGCTCGAGTACGGCTCGTCGCGCGTCGAACCCGCATGGGAGCGCTTCCGGATGGTGTTCACCGACGACAGCCGTCTCGTCATGCACGACCCGCGTCGCTTGGGTGGCGTCGAGATCGCGCCCGACGAGTCGCGGCTCGGGCCCGACGCGTTGCGCCTCACCCGCGACGAGCTCGCCGCGGCGTTGCGCGCCGGTCGTGGGCCGTTGAAGGCACGCCTGATGGATCAGTCGCGTGTGGCGGGACTGGGCAACCTGTTGACCGACGAGACGCTGTGGCGGGCGCGGTTGAGCCCTACGCGCTCGGCCGGCGACCTGAGCGACGACGAGATCACGTTGTTGCACGCGAGCATGCGCGAGGTGCTGCACGAGCTGGGGGAGCGCGGTGGTTCGCACACCGGTGACCTCCAGGTGGCGCGAACACGCGGCGCGACGTGCCCGCGGTGTGGCGCGCCGATGCTGTGGCAGACCACGGGTGGTCGCAGCACGTATTGGTGCCCCGCGTGCGTCGACGGTTCGTCCTCGTGAGGGTGCGCCGGACCGACCGACCGGCACGACTACGATCCAACGGCCGTCGCGGTCGGCGTCGGCGTGGATCGCAGGAAGGGAACGTGCGCGGACGACTCCCAGGGCGCGGGCCCGCGCTGCTCGCATCGGTCGTGGTCACCGCGCTGGCGCTTGTCGTGCTCGTGCCCGGCGCAGGCGCGCAGACTGTCCCGCCGCCCGACAGCACGACGACCACGGTCGTCAGCACGACCACGGCGTCGCCGGCGACGACCACCACCGTGGCGGCCACCACCACGCGGGCTCCCACGACCACGGTGGTCGAGGAGGAGGAGCCTGCACCCACCACCACGCGTCGCCCCACCACCACCTTGCGGCCCACCACCACGGTGCGCGCCTCGACCACCACCAGTTCCACGTCGACCACCAGCACCACGGTCGCGGCAGCCGTGGTGCCCAGTACGACCCGGCCGGTCACCATCACGTCGTCGACGTTGGAGCCCGACACCGCGTCGGGCAACGAGACGCGCAACGAGATCGACCGCGTCGTGCGCCTGCTGTACGGCATCGCCGGCCTCACCGCCGTGCTCGGCCTGGCCTATGTGTGGTACACGAGTCCCCGTCGTCGCGTCAGGGTTGCCGAGCGCCGCGCGGCGCTCGCGTCGCAACGCCTCGATGACGCCGTCGCGGCCAGCTTCGTCGGCACCGCCATCTCGCTCGATCGTGATGTCCAGTCGACCCCCGCCGACCCGTCGGTGGTCGATGATGATGGTGACGTGCTCGGTGACGACGACGGCGATGATGCGTCGCGCGAAGGGTTGGCCTCGAAGTTGTTCCCGCGTCGCGACGACGACGACGGCGACGATCCGGACCGGCCGAACCCGCGCCCCGACCCGCGGCCGCGGCCCAACGATGCCCCGTGGGAGCCCTGAGCCCGGCGCAGGTCACCGCGAGGCCGCGTCGGTGTCGCGTTGGTGTCGCGCACAGATGCTCTAGGTTGTGGCCCATGGCCGACGGCATTGATCTCGACGCAATGATCGAACGGTTCCGCGAGCGTGCGGCGTCCGTGAAGCGGCGCCAGTTGCCGCCGATCGGTGGCGACGAGCGCGCCCAGTTCATCCGCCAGGCGCAGCTCGACTTCCAGGACTTCGCGATGCTCGGCGATGCAACGGCGACGCTCGAGGACGGCATCCTCACGTTCCGCGTCGACCTCCGGCCGAAGTCCTGACCGTCCGCGCACCCGGCCGGTGACCGGCATCTCGCTCGGGACGTTCGTCGCGTCGTAACCTGACCGAACCTTGTCGACTGACAAGGGGTCTCCCAGACCCGACCGGGAGGAAACCCGTGGCGAGCACGCCTGACGAAGACGGTTCCAGCAATCCATTCGGCCCGTCGCCGTTCGAACCCGCGCGACCGGCCGGGGCGGCACCGCCCCCTCCGCCGCCTCCTCCCCCGCCACCGCCGATCCCCGCCCCCCCCCCCCCCCCCCCCCCCCTC
>JBKJKR010000600.1:0-8315 GCA_046597135.1 Acidimicrobiales bacterium
AGTCGCTGCGCGATCGATGGAAACGCGGCCGGAAGCGCGGCGACCGCGAGGCCCCAGCCGACAATCTGGAACAGCGTGGGTTCACCGCCGCGTTGACGCGACAGCGCGACCAGAACGGCAGTGTGCACGCCGAGCAGCGCCAAGAAGATCCACGGATGCACGCCGGCGGCCGCATCGACCCAGATGCGGTTGCCGAACCCGATCGTCGTGTTCCGCAAGGACTCGCCTTGGCCGTGCAGGAGCAGGCCGGCGGTGATGCCGACGGCCAGCGTGGCAGCCAGCGCTGTGCCCAATCCGCTACCGACATGGCCCGGCAGGAAGCGGTCGGGGACGGCGACGACGAGCGCCGCGAGAAGCAAGACTCGGCCGAGCACGTTCGCCCACAACTCGATGTCGCCCGTCACCGTGCCGAAGGGGGGCCACGCGTCGGGTCGGGTGAACGCAGTCGTGGTCAGCGCACTGAGGGCGAGCGCCACCGAGGTGATCTGCAGCAGCCAACCGACGGCAGAGCGACGAGATCGGCGGATCATCCATCCGCCGGCCCCCGCAGCCGACAGCGCAGAAGCCAACTCCACGGTCCAGAGGAACAAATCGCCATTCGCGGGCGTGTCGAAGTCGACCCAGACGGTCGCCCGCAACAACGCGACGATGCTGATCGCTCCACTTGCGAGCGCAGGAACAAGGGCAAGACGCGCGGCGACGGGACACGCCGGGCCGGCCCACCCGTCCTGTCCCGTTGCCAATGCCATGGACACCAGTTTGCGCTGTCGTGCGCTGCCTAGGCGACCGAGGCGTTTCGGACACGAAGTCCGAACCCGGCAGCGACGAGCCACACGGCGCCGACGAACCAGCCAGCCCACGGCAAGATGACTTGAAGAACGACCAGGAGCACGGCGATGAAGGCGCTCACGCCCCCCAGCCATCTGGGCAGCACCCGGTGACGAAGAGCCGCGACGGCGACGGCGCCGGCGACGAGCGCAAGCGAACACCACGCTCCCGCGAAAAGGCTCTCTTCGAGCACGTGGAGGGTCAACGGGATGGCAGGGTCGATGGCGCCCTCGAGATCAGCGACCAGCTGCGTGTGCGCTGCAGCCATCGCCATCATGGAAGCTGTCAACAGACTGCCACCTCCAGCGACTAGCGCCGTGAGGCTACCGGCAGGCTCCACCGCGCGTAGCCGGGCGAAGACCCATGCACCAAACACCACCAGCGCCATCGCCGCGAGAGCCTGTACGGCTCCCACGAGCAGCAACGAGGAGCTGGCCGATTCGAGCTTGCCCACCATGGTCTCTACCGACAGATCGTCGGTCACCGAGAAGCCGGCACCGGAGCCCATCACACCCGCGATGGCGACCACGCCCACGGCCGGGGCGATCAGCCAACCCTTCGGCATTGGGACCCGAACTACGTCCTTCACCCCATGGTTCGTCGTCATCCGTGCCTCCGTTGCGAGCCCCACCGGCGGGGGCCGACCGATGGTCACTATGAGGCACCTGGTGTCCCGTGTCATCAGGCACCGGTCCCGGGCAACCGGGAGAAATCTCGCGGTCCTGCAATACGTCTGGGCGAACACCGGCGCTGTTGGATCAGGACCGGGCGACGTCGGCTCATCACTACGACTTACCGTGGATGAACGCGATGCCAGACCAGCAGGGCAGTTCACGCGTGGGAGCACGCTGCAAGTCGTTCAAGTGAAATCAAGCGAAGTCGCCCTCGGTGCGAAAGCCTGGGCCAGCCCTTCCGTAAGGCGAACTCGGCTCGGGCACGAACGCGCCGCTCTGTCACCACCCGGACTCGACGACCTCATCGCCCCGCCACCAACTGGCCGGCATCACCGACGGCAGCGCAAACCGCCATCGTGCACCGCGCGACTGAAAACGTGACACGCCCTCCAGACCCCGCTCCCCCCGCCGCTACAGGCAACAATCGCTTTTCCCCAAACACCCCACAGCAGGTCCGTGTCGCAGCGGCCCGACTGCTCGAGCCACCTCTCGAGGTGGCTCGAGTCGCGTCAGGTCAGCCGCGCGCCCGGCGGCGAGGGGGCCGACCGTGCGCGAGGCTACGGCTCGGCCCGAAGACGAGGAGCAGCGCATGAAGCAGGCATGGCAGTTCGGGGCACCGGAGGAGAAGGCGTTCGGTTTCGCGCAGGCGGTCGGCGTGGGCGACACGGTGTACGTGTCGGGGCAGGTCGGGCGCGACGAGAACGGCGTCGCTCCGGACATCGCCGAGCAGATGCGCATCGCCTACCGCAAGATCGTGCAGGTGCTCGCGCAAGCGGGCGCGACGATCGACGACGTGGTCGACGAGACCATCTTCGTCACCGACATCGTCACGGCCGGCCCGGTTGTGCGGGCGGTGCGGCGTGAGTTCTACGGCGAGTCGCCGTCCGTCGCGAGCACGTTCATCGGTGTCAAGGCCATCGGCAACCCGAACTCCCCCACACCACTCGGCGTCGAGATCAAGTGCACCGCCGTGATCGGCAGCGGCGCGACATGATCTCGTCGCGAGGGTTGCAATGACGTCGCTCCGCATCGCCGGCGACAGCGCATTGGCCGCGCAGGTCGGCGCGGCCGTGCGCACCGGCGACACTGAGGCGCTGAGGAGCCTGCTTGCCTCGAACCCGGATCTCGCGACTGCGCGCATCGTCACCGCACAGGTCGGCCGACCCGATGAGTCGCGTGCGGTGTTGCACGTGGCCACCGACTGGCCGGGCCACTTCCCGAACGTCGCCGAGACCATCCGCCTCCTGATCGACGCGGGTGCCGATGTCGACGCGCCGTTCGAGGGATCGCACCCCGAGACCGCGTTGCACTGGGCTGCGAGCTCCGACGACGTCGCCGCGCTCGACGCCCTGCTCGACGCGGGCGCCGACATCGAGGCCTCGGGCGCGGTCCTCGGTGGCGGATCGCCGCTCGCCGATGCGTGCGGGTTCGGCCAATGGAACGTGGCGCGTCGTCTGGTGGAACGCGGTGCGTCGACACGCCTGTCCGAAGCGGCCGCACTGGGACTGATCGACCGGGTCGAAGCGTGCTTCGCGCCCGATGCCGTCGAACTGCCCGACGACATGGTGATCACCATGTCGCTCTGGTCGGCGAGCAACGGCAGCCAGCGCGAGACGGCGACGTATCTGCTCGGCCGAGGGGGCGACATCAACTGGATCGGCTGGGACCACAAGACGTGCCTCGATGTGGCGTTGTCGAACGACGACCACGATTTCGCCGAGTGGCTCCGCGCACACGGCGCGAAGCGGGCACAGGAACTCGCCTCCGTCTGAACCGTCGCGACGCCTCGGCAACGCACCCGCGCCCTCAGCACCGTCTCGCATGACGGCACGTCGTTCGCCGGCTCGGTACTAGCGTGCGCTCGTCACATGTTCCCGGGGGGCGATCAGATGACAACCACGCCACAGCTCGACAGCGCGAACGACTTCGCGCTCGACGTCGACGGGTTCCACGACGAGCTGCGCCACCTGCGTGAGACCCGGCGGGTGGCATACGTGCCGTTCCACGGCTCGTCCGCGTACCTGCTCACGCGCTACCGCGACGTGGAGCAAGCGTTCCTCGACGAGGTCACGTTCCCCGCTGCCGCCGCGTACGAGCTCCACAGCGAGCCGGTGATGGGCCGCACGTTGCAGTGCATGACCGGAAAGGAGCACACGCGCAACCGCGCGCTGGTGTTGCCGGCGTTTCGCTCCCGGCTCATGCCCGACTACGTCGCGCCGATCCTCGCGCCCACTGCGCACCGGCTGATCGACCGTTTCGTGGAGCGGGGCAGCGCCGATCTCGTCACCGAGTTCACGAAGCAGTACCCGTTCACCGTGATCACCCGACTGCTCGGCATCCCCGAGCGCAACGAGGGCGACATCCAGCGATGGGCGATCGCTCTGCTCTCGTATCCCTGGGACCCCGAAGGTGCCGTCGCGGCGTCACGCGAGTTCACCGCGTACCTCACGCCGCTCGTGGCCCGGCGCCGCGACGAGCCCGGCGACGACCTCATCTCCACCCTCGCCACAGCCGAGGTCGACGGTGAACGCCTCAACGACGAGGAGATCTTCTCGTTCATACGAGTGCTCTTCCCCGCAGGTGCCGACACGACCTACCTCGGCCTGGGGAGCCTGCTGTATGCGCTCATGACGAACCCCGACGCGATGGCTCGAGTGCGGGAGGAGCCGGCATCACGCAAGCTCGCGATCGAGGAGGCACTGCGGTGGGAGCCGCCCGTCGCGCTGATGCCTCGCTTCGCCCCGGTCGACACCGAGCAGTTCGGCGAACCGATCCTCGGCGGCAACAACATCCTCTTCGGTGTCGCGGCGGCCAACCGCGACCCGTCGGTGTTCGACGAGCCCGATCGCTTCGATCTCGATCGCGTCAACAAGGGCACCCTCACCTTCGGGTTCGGCATGCACTTCTGCGTGGGCGCGCACCTCGCACGGGCCGAGCTCGCCACGGCCGTCGACGTGGTGCTTGAACGCCTCGACGATCTTCAGCTCGCACCGGATGCCCCGACTCGAATCGTGGGCTCGGTGCTCCGAGGACCCGACACCCTTCCCGTCACCTTCACCTCCCGAGGAGCGTCATGATCGTCATCTCCGGCCGCATGCGGTTCGATCCCACGCACCGCGAGCGCGCCCTCGCCGAGATCGCGCCGGTGGTCGCCGCCACCGCCACGGAGGAGGGCAACCTCCACTACCGGTACTACGCCGACCTCGAAGACCCGAACGTGTTGTTGCTGTTCGAGGAGTGGCGCGACGACGAGGCGCTGCATGCCCACTTCGCCCAGCCCTACGTGCTCGCGTTCCTCGAGAAGCTGCCCACACTCGGCATGGTCGAGGCATCGGTCCATCGTTACGACGTGTCGAGCAAGGCGCTGATGGGCTGATCTTCGGCCGGGCTACGTGCCGAAGCCGGCGAGGAAGCACCGAGCTGGCCGCCCGGGTGAAGGAAGGCATCGGCTCACCGATGGGCGAGCAGTCGTCGACCCCGACGATGTCGATGCTTACGACGACGCCCGGACGCTCACACCCGTGGAGGGCTGACCCGACCTGAGGCGGCGCGGTCGCCCGCTGGGCGAAGGTCAGACCCCGACGTTGAGCTTGGCCGTGTAACCCGAGGCGACGTCGCCGCTCATGGTGGGCGATCGTCGTGAGCGTGGGCTCAACGTCAGGTGGGAATTCGGTCAGTGGAGACCACGCCGGTCCTGAGCGATCGGTGCGGACTCCTATGGCAGACCGAGCGTGCCCTGGGTGACCACCGACAACGAGTCGACCACCAACGCTGCCAGCACGAAGTCCTGGCCCGCGGTTACCCGGTTGGGGGCCACGATGCACGGCAGCCCGGCGGCGACTGCGGCCGCGAGGCCATGGTGCGAATCCTCGATGGCGACGGACGCCGAGGCCGCAACGCCCACCGAGGAGCAGGCTGCGGCGTACACGTCGGGCCACGGTTTCGCGCGTGCCACGTCGTCGCGCGTGCGCACCACGTGCACCCGGGCGAGCAGACCCAGCCGGTCGAGGTTCGTCTCGACCCAGTCGCGCGGCGAGCTCGAGGCCACCGCGATCGCCACACCGGCGCGCTCGGCGCGGTCGAACAGCTCGGTGACACCGGACCGCACCGGCTCGGCGAAGGTGGCCGCTTCCTTGCGTTCGCGACATTCGCGCCGGACGAGCGCGAGGTCGACGCCGCGCATCCGATCGCCGGCGCCGATCGGACGAGCGGCGCGCAACGCCTCCACGAGCAGCTCCGACCAGTGGGGATGATCGGCCCGACCGACGCGGTGCTGCCAAGCGTCCAGCGACAGCTCCAGGCCGAAGGCCTCGAACGTGTCGCGCACCGCGGTGAAGTGCGGCCATTCGGTGTCGAGGATCGTGCCGTCGAAGTCGAACACGATGAGCTCGACGGACCGGCTTGGCGAGTGCATGGCGCCATGATCATCCGCGGAGCGGCGCCAGAGCCACCGAGTTGTGCGCAACGAGTCCCGCGCCCGGGCTCGTGCAAACCGGGCACATCTGTCACCCTGGTCGCGTGACCACGGCATATCTGGCAGCGGAAGACTACGACGCGCAACTCGCCGAGGAGCTCGCCGCGCACGGTGTCAAGGTCACGCAGCGTCACGACCGCTTGTTCATCACCGAGGACGAACCCGTCGATGCGGCATGGTCGATGAACACCTGGTTCGACGCCGAATACCTGGGTGTTCCCTCGATCCGCGAGGCGGCCGATGCACTCCGCGAACGCCAGCGCAGTTGGGCGGCGTATTCGCCCCACCACCGCGGTCGCGCCGAGCTCATCACCGCGAAGCTGCCGCACGTCTCGTCGAAGCCGCTCGTGTTCGGTGCCGCCGCGCCGAGCGCACCGCTCGGTTCTTGGACGCTCCTGTCCCCCGGGCTGATGCTGGCCGAAGATCGCTGCTGGAGCCCGTTCCCGAACGGTGTGGTCAACCTCGTCGAGGATCGCATCGGACCGCCGAGTCGGGCATACCTAAAGCTCTGGGAAGCCTTCGTGCGCGTCGGCCGCTGGCCGGAACCCGGCGAGCGCTGCCTCGACCTGGGCGCAAGTCCGGGCGGGTGGACATGGGTGCTTGCGCACCGTGGGGCCTTCGTCACCGCGGTCGACAAGGCGCCACTGGCCGACGACGTCGACGCGATGCCCGAGGTGCGGTTCCGCAGCGCGAGCGCGTTCTCGATCGAACCCGAGTCGTTCAGCAAGCTCGACTGGTTGTGCAGTGACGTGATCGCCTACCCGAAGCGCATGAACGCGCTCGTCGAGCGCTGGCACCGGTCGGGCAACGTGCGCAACATGATCGTCACCGTGAAGTTCCAGGGCGAGACCGACCACGAGATCGCCCGCGCGTTCGCGTCGATCGAGGGCAGCCAGTTGTTCCACCTGCACCACAACCGACACGAGCTGACGTTCGCACTGCTGCGCGACTGACACGCCGCACTGGGCCGGTCAGGAGACGCACTCGAACGTGGTGCGGTACGCCTGCGGTGTGGTGCCGACCACACGGTGGAAGTGCGTGCGCATCGAGGTGGCGGTACCGAACCCGACGTGGCTCGCGATGTGCTCGACCGAGAGGTCGGTGGTCTCGAGCAAGCGGCGTGCGGTGAGCACGCGTTGGTTCAACAACCACTGCAACGGCGTGGTGCCGACAACGGCCTTGAAACGCCGGGCGAACGTCCGCGGCGACACGTTGGCGTGCCGGGCGAGATCCTCCACGGTCAGCTCCTCGTCGAGATGCCCGAGTGCCCATTCGAGCGTGGACGACAACTCGTCATCGCTCGCGACGACGGGCAGCGGTGCTTCTACGAACTGAGCCTGGCCGCCCTCGCGATGCGGCGGCACCACCATGCGGCGCGCCACCACGTTGGCCACGTGCGCGCCGTGGTCTTGGCGCACCAGGTGCAAGCAGAGGTCGATGGCCGCGGCGGTGCCGGCGGAAGTGAAGATGCCGGAGCCGTCGTCGACGTAGAGCACGCTCGCGTCCCACTTGACCTGCGGGAACCGGCGCCGCATCTCCTCGGTGTAGAGCCAATGCGTGGCCGCGTGACGACCATCGAGCAGTCCGCTCGCCGCAAGCGTGAACGCACCCGAACAGAACGACAACAGGCGAGCGCCACGCCGATGCGCGGCACGCAACGCAGCGATGAACTCCTCGGGCACCGCGCGATCGAAGTCCTTCCACCCGGGCACGATGATCGTGTCGGCCCGACGTAGGTGAGCAAGGCCGTACTCGGTGTCGATGGTGAAGCCACCGCCGGTGTGCACGGGTGGCGGGTCGATGGCGCACACCTGCAGGCGATAGTTCGGTACGCCCATGGCCGACCTATCGATGCCGAACACCTCGCACCCGACGGCCATCTCGAAAACTGGCTGTCCCTGGAAGGCCGCTATCGCTACGGTGTGCATGGCAGGAATCTATCGACCATTGGCATTCCTGCCAATGGTCGACACGCGCCCGAAGGAAGATAGTCAAGTCATGCTCGCTCCCCATTGCCCCCGCCACGGATCCCGAGTCCTGCTGTCGCTCGACGCCGTCGAGATCACCAACACGCCGTCCGGAATCGAATACTCGTGGACGTGCTCCTGCGGCCACCGCGGTGTCGATCGCGCCCGTTCGGGCCGTTCGAACCGCGGCCCGGCGCTTCACGTGTGAGGCCGGCCGGGGTCACGGCCCCGGCCGCGTCACGGCGTTCAGGCCGACCATCGACGTGACATGTGTCAACATGCGCGACATGTTCATGCTGCGCTTCGACATGCGGGCCCCCGACGGTGGTCCGACGACATCCGACCTCTATCGCACCGCGATCGACATGGCCG
>JBKJKR010000098.1:0-2734 GCA_046597135.1 Acidimicrobiales bacterium
CCGGGTTCTCGAGCAGTCGATAGAGCCCGTTGCCGAGCAGGTTCTGCGTGGTCTCGTGACCGGCGAAGATCAGCTGCACCACCATCGCCTGCAACTCGAGCGCGCTCAGCCGGTCGCCGTCCTCTTCGGCCGCCACCAGCCCGGTGAGCAGATCACCCGTCGGTCGTGCACGACGTTCGGCGATCATGGCGCTCACGTAGTCGTTGAAGCCGCGCATTGCCGCGTCGCCCGCGTCGCGTGCCTCTTGTGTCGGGACACCCGACGCGACCGAGAGCGCGAACGCCCAGTCGCCCATGAGATCGACATCGACCTGGGGGATGCCGATCATCTCGCAGATCACGCGGAGCGGCAGGACACGGGCCCAGTCGTGCACGAACTCGACGTGGCCGTCGGCCGCCACGACCTCGTTGCACAGCTCGTTCGCTATGCGAGCGGCCACGCCCCGCATGTCACTCACGGCTCGCGGGGTGAAGGCCCGGGCCACCAAGCGGCGCAGCCTGGTGTGATCGGGCGGGTTCATCATCACCACGTTGCGATCGATCCAATCGATGAACTCGCCCGAGGTCCAGCCCTGCATGCGGAAGTAGCGCGAGCCCATCGCCGCCAGGTTCGGATCGTTGAGCCCGGCCAGGCAATCCTCGTAGCGAAGGAACGACACCGTCTCGAACCCGGGGACGAACGCCGCGACCGCACCGGCCTCGTGCATCGGTGCGGTGGTGTCGCCCGGATCGCGCCACCAGGTGTCGGCGGACAGGTCGATGATGGGCAGTGCGGACAAGGCCATGGTGGATCCCCCGATTCCTGTGGCGGCCCGATCGTAGGCGGCGCGATCGACCTACGATCGGCCGATGCCGAGTCCCGAGTTCGACGCCGTGCTCGCCGCCATCGCCGCGCAGCCGGTCACGTTTCCCGACGATGTGCACGAGGCTCGCGCGCGGATCGACGAGATGCTCGGTTCGAGTCCGCTCGCCGATGGCGTCGAGGTCACGGCCGTCGCCGACGGTCCGTGCCCCGCCGAGTGGTTGATCCCCGCGGGCGCGCCACGCGAGCCGGTGGTGCTCTACCTCCACGGCGGCGGCTATCGCATCGGTTCCATTGCCGGCTACCGACCACTGCTGAGCCAGCTCGCCGACGCGTTCGGCATGCGCCTGCTGGCGGTCGAGTACCGACTGGCCCCCGAGCATCCGTTCCCGGCCGCGGTCGATGACGCCCTCGCCGCGTATCGATGGTTGCTCGACCACGGCACCCGCGCCTCGTCCATCGCGATCATGGGTGACTCGGCCGGTGGCGGGCTCGCCGCGGCGTGCATCCTGGCCATCAAAGCGGCGCGCCTTCCCCAGCCCGGCGCCGTCGTGTGCCTGTCGCCGCTGGCCGATCTGACCCTCGCGGCCGACTCCTACCGCAGGAACGCGGCCACCGATCCTTACTGGAACCTGACGTCGGCGCAGGCGTCGGTGACGGATTATCTCGCCGGCTCGCGAGCCCGCGATCCGCTCGCTTCGCCGGTGTTCGGCAACTTCGCCCGCACCGCACCGATGCTGATCCACGCGGCGGCCGGCGAGACGCTCGCCGACGACGCCGTGCACCTCGCCGGAGCGGTTCATCGGTCGAAAGGCCAGGTCAGGTGCGAACTTTGGCCCGACATGACCCACGTGTGGCACGCCATGTACCCCCACGTTCCCGAAGCCCGCGCCGCGGTCGAGGCGGTCGCCTCGTTCCTCCGGGAGCACCTGGGATAGGCCCCCACCTGGGGGATCTCCCCACTGGGCCGTATGACCTATTCCACACCTCAGGGCTTGCAAATACATGAAATGCACGGAAACCTGACGGGGCCAGGCCACAGCCGCGGCCCGCGTCCGCGCGGTCCGCTCGACTGCGAGGTACGGAATTGGATACGAGCGACATCGGCGTCCGCGAGTTCACGGTCGTCCGCAAGGGTTACGACCAAGCAGAAGTTCGGGCCTTCCTCGCCGAGCTCAGCACCTCCGTCCACAGCTGCGACATCGACCTGGCGGCCATCGAGACCGCGGCCCGTACCGAAGCCGCCCGCATCATCGACGAGGCCGACCGGGTCTCTACCGAGGTCCGCGAGCGCGCCGACGCGTATGCGGCCGACAAGATGGCCTCGGCCGATCTCGCGCTCGCCGAGGCCGAGGTCGTCCACGCCGAGGGTCTCGCCATGGCCAAGGCCCGCGCCACCGAGGCGGTCGAGCAATCCGAACGCATTCTGGGCGCGGCCGAGGCCTCGGCCGCCGCGCGAGTCGCCGCGGCCGAGGAACATGCACAGGTCCGCAGCGCCGCCATCCTCGACTGCGCGAAGCAGCGACTCCAACGGCTGCTCGACGCCGAGACCGACGTGCACATCCGCCTGGCCGCGGCGATGTCGAGCACGTTGGCCCCCACCGGCCAACCGCTCGAGCGCGACGACGAAGCGCTGCTCGACCTCGCGTTCGCCGAGTTCTTCACGAGCGACATCGAGCACGACGAAAGCCGGGCCTGGATCCTGTCGGATCAGGCTGGCTGACTCGCGCCGACCGGCGCACCCCTCGTGGTCGAACCGGTCACGGCAATGGCCGTGGTGCACATCAGCCCCAGCACGGCGAGCACGGTCCACGCGAGGCGAAACTCCGACAACGCATCGGCCGCGGTGGTCGCGCCGAGCACGGCAACCACCAGCGCGATGCCGATCGCATTGCCCAGTTGGAGAAACGTGCGATTCGTCGCGGTGGCCAAC
>JBKJKR010000184.1:0-3135 GCA_046597135.1 Acidimicrobiales bacterium
CCGGCGACCTACACCGGCCTGCTCGAACCGATTCGCAAAGCGTTCGCGAAGGCCAACGGCGTAAAGCCGGGGTTGTTCAGCGCGAACTCCGAGGGCGCGTGCCCGGGCTGCAACGGTGCGGGCGTCATCTACACCGATCTCGCGATGATGGCCGGCGTCGCGACACCGTGCGAAGACTGCGAAGGAAAGCGGTTCCAGGCCTCGGTGCTCGACTACCACTTCGGTGGTCGCGACATCAGCGAGGTGCTCGCCATGTCGGTCACCGAAGCCGAGCAGTTCTTCGGCGCCGGCGATGCGCGGACACCGGGGGCGCATGCGATCCTCGAGCGGCTCGCCGACGTCGGTCTCGGCTACGTCAGCCTCGGCCAGCCGCTCACGACCCTGTCCCGACCACCGGCCTTCACCTGGCCGATGTCGAACAACTGCTCGCGCTGCTCGACCGGCTCGTCGACTCCGGCAAGTCGGTCATCGTCATCGAGCACCATCAAGCGGTCATGGCGCATGCCGACTGGCTCATCGACCTCGGCCCCGGCGCCGGCCACGAGGGCGGCCGGGTCGTCTTCGAGGGCACGCCCGCCGACCTCGTGGCCACCCGCGCCACGCTCACGGGCGAGCACCTCGCGGCCTACGTCGGCGGCCGATCCACCCTTCGTAACCCGATGACACCGCACCGGACCGCGTCGGTGTAGGGCGCTAGCTAGAGGCCGAGGATCCCGCGACGCCGGGTCGTAGAGGTGGCCGGCGGACGGGTGGTCGTGGTGTTGCTTTGCGTGGTGGCGGGCGCCACGGTGGGGGGCACCGTGGGTGGAACGGTGGTCGGTGCAAGGGTCGGCGCCACGGTGGGGGGCACCGTCGTCGGCGGGCGCGTGGGGGCCACGGTCGGCGGCACGGTCGGTGGCGTCGTGGGCGGGATGACCCGCACCTCGTTGCTGGTGGTCACCGCGGAGGTCGCGAGCGCCCGCGTGGGCGCCACGGCCACGGGGACCGCGATCGTTTCGGCCGGTCGTTGCTCGACCGCGCCGGCCACTTGGGTGGCCACGGTGGTCGAGGACTGCGCGACGGTGGTGGTGGACGACAGGTCGCCGGTGGTGCGGTTGGTGCCTTCGTTGTCCTTGCCGGTGAACAGCAGCACGCCCAACCCGCCGAGCGCCATCACGCTGATCGCGGCGACCGCACCGAGCAGGCGGCGGCGCTGTTCGGTCTTCCGCGTGTCGGGCAGCACGAGCAGGTCGGGCACGAGCGCGCTCGATCGAACCGTGAACGACCGAGGCTGAACCGCAGGCGGCGAACAATCGGCATGGGTGACCGAACGCGACCCGACGTCGCCGGACACCACGCCGGTGCCGGGGGCTACCGGCACACCACACGTGGCGCATCGCGCTGCGAACTTGTTGGTCGCCATCTACCGTCACAGTCCCTGGATCCGCGCCGCATGTCGGGGCTTCACCGCTACTCGTGCCCTCAATGGTGCCAGATGACACTCCGGCGCGAAACCGCAGGAGTGTCATGGCAGCTCACAGGCCTACCGCGGGTGTTCGCTAGCCGCGGAGCACGATGGCCACGGACGAGTAGGCCGAGAAGGTGTAGGTGAAGGTGTTGCCCTTGACCGTCACCGGCTTCGATTGGACCTTCGCCACGCTCGCCGCGACGTTGTTGCCGTCGAGGGTGACCCCGTTGATGGTGGTGCTGGCCGACGCGTCGTTGCTCTCGTCCGACAAGTCGAGCGGGTCATCGCTCGTAAGCTCGTATGCCGCGCCCGAGGCCGCGTCGAACGACCCCATGGTGATCGGAACCGTTATGGCGTCGGCGGTCAGGTTCGTGACCCGCAACTTCAGCGAGCCCGGATCGTCGGTGTCGGTCGACGCCCAGATCGACAGGCGGCCCTCGTCGGGCGAGGTGCTCTTGACCAGCCGATCGCCGAAGTACTCGTTGTACATGAGGTACGCGTAGTACGCGGGTCGGAGCCGGAGGTCGGGGGTGGTCGTCTGGTCGCTGTCGGGCGCGATGAGGGCGAAGTCCTCGCTGGGCGACGCGTAGCTGTCCCACTGCGTCGCCCACTCGACGCCGGTGCTCGCAAGGCGGCCGAGCACGTCGGAGTACCACAGCGCGCCGACGTGGTTGCTGTTTGTGATGCGCTCGTCGGCCGAGTTGATGCCGAGCTCGCTGATGCCTTGGCGAACGTTCGGGAAGTCCTTCAACGCCTTGGTCGCGACCCATGGTGCCACGAGCCCCGACCATGAGCGGCTGTAGGCCGACTTCCAGAAGTCCTTGTCATCCTGTGGGATGTCGAAGCTCCACTGCAGCACGTCCTCGGCGCCACCGGATCCGCTGTCGGTCTGGTACCAGTGATACGAGACAAAGTCGAGGTCGCGGCCTGCTGAACGCGTGGCCGCCAACGCGCTCGTGATGAACGCGGAGACGTCGGTGCCGCCGCTCCTCCAGTTGTTGCGGATCACGTCGGACGCAGCGGCCGGCACGCCACCCACGAGCTTGATGGTCGGGTCGGCGGCGAGCATTCCGGCTTGATAGGCGACGACGCGTCGCGCGTACTCCTTCGGCTCGAGGGCGGTGTCTTCCTTCTTCGCCGTCTCGAGATCGAGCTCGTTGCCGAACTCGTAGTACCGCAGCGACGTGAGGTTTCGCTCCTTCGCGTAGCGCACGAGGTCGGCCCACATCGCAGGGTCGTCGCTCGAGATGTTGACCTGGATCATCACCTCGGCGTTCACCGACTTGGCGAACGCGTCGAGGCTCGCGAGCTCGTCGGTGCCATAGCTGAAGTAGTACGTGTTCCCGTTCTTGGTCCACTCCGTGTAGGCAGTGAGCTGCGTGCTGTTGCGATCGAAGCCGACGCTGTTCGCCCACAGACCACCGGCGTAGCGGATGATGCCCGGGTCGATGGCGCGCACCGCTTGGCTCAGCCCGACCACCTCGCCGATGAACGGCTTGTTCCAGTTCTTGGTGAAGGTCCAGTTGCCGAGAGCGATGCCCTTCATCGCCGCGTTGAACGGCGGGCCGGCCACCGACGGGTCGACGGCGAGCACGGCGCGGGCGGCGCTCGCCGCGCCACTGGTCGAAGTGTTGTCGGGCGAGCCGGTCGACGCCGGTGACCCTGAGCCACCGGGGGACGTGACGAAC
>JBKJKR010000209.1:0-3004 GCA_046597135.1 Acidimicrobiales bacterium
TCCAGGCGTTCCTCGGCTACGGGCTCCACGTGATACGAGCGAGGCCGTTCACCCACATCGGCCCCGGGCAAGGCCCCGGCTTCGTGGCCAGCGCGATCGCGTCCCGCGTCGCGGCAGCCGAGCGCGACGGCGGCGACACGGTGGCCGTCGGCACGCTCACGACACGCCGCGACTTCACCGACGTCCGCGACGTCGTCCGGGCCTACCGGCTGCTCGCCGAGCACGGCGCGCCCGGCGAGGCCTACAACATCTGCTCGGGGACCGAGGTCAGCGTGCAGTTCGTGGCCGACACGCTCACCGGCCTGGCCCGGCGTCCACTTCGCCTCGAACAGGATCCGGCGCTTTCCCGCCCCGCCGACGTCCCGGTGCTCCGTGGCGACCCCACGCGCATCCACGAGCTCACCGGCTGGAAGTCCGAGATCCCGATCGCCTCGACGCTCGCCGACCTGCTCGACGACTGGCGCGAACGCATCAACCGCTACTGACCCGCTCGCGCTGCGGTGACCGAAGGCAGCGTCATTGGCGCGGATCACCCGGGTCGCGGTGCTACAAAGAACGCATGCCACGTGCGTTGATCACCGGTGTCACCGGTCAGGATGGTTCCTACCTCGCCGAGCTCCTGCTCACCAAGGGGTATGAGGTGGTGGGCATGGTCCGCCGCTCGAGCACGGTGAACTTCGAGCGCATCTCGCACATCCAGGACGACATCGAGTTCGTACCCGCCGATCTGCTCGACGAGATCTCGCTGATCGAAGCGCTGCGGGTGCATCGCCCCGAAGAGGTCTACAACCTCGCCGCGCAGTCGTTCGTGCAGACGTCGTTCGGTCAGCCGGTGCTCACGGGCGAGACCACCGCACTCGGTGTCACCCGCCTGCTCGACGCCATCCGCATGATCGACCCGGGCATCCGCTTCTACCAGGCCTCGTCGAGCGAGATGTTCGGCAAGGTGCAAGAGGTGCCCCAGGTCGAGTCGACCCCGTTCTACCCGCGCAGCCCGTACGGCGTGGCGAAGCTCTACGGCCACTGGATCACCATCAACTACCGCGAGAGCTACGACCTGCACGCCTCGTCGGGCATCTTGTTCAACCACGAGAGCCCGCGCCGCGGCCTCGAGTTCGTCACCCGCAAGATCTCGAACGCCGTGGCCAAGATCTCACTCGGGCTCGCCGACGAGCTCCGGCTGGGCAACCTCGACGCGCAGCGCGACTGGGGTTTCGCCAAGGACTACGTCGAAGCGATGTGGTTGATGCTGCAGCAGGAGACGCCCGACGACTACGTCGTGTGCACCGGCGAGACCCACTCCGTGCGCGAGTTCTGCGAGGTGGCCTTCGGGCACGTCGGGCTGCACTGGGAGGACTACGTCGTCATCGACGAGCGCTTCATGCGGCCGGCCGAGGTCGACCTGTTGGTGGGCGACGCCAAGAAGGCCGAGGCCGCGCTCGGGTGGAAGCCCAAGACCAGCTTCGCCGAGCTCGTGCGGCTCATGGTCGAGGCCGATGTGGCCCTGCTCGAGAGCAAGTTGCGCTCGCTGGCGTGAGGTTCGGCTCGTCGGGTCGGCACCGATAGCGTGCGGCCATGATCGTGACCCTCGCGGGCGGTGTCGGTGCCGCTCGATTCCTGGCCGGACTCGTGCAGGTGCATGATCCGCGCGCCTGCACCGCCATCGTCAACGTGGCCGACGACGTCGTGCTCCACGGCCTGTCGATCAGCCCCGATCTCGACACGGTCACCTACACGCTGGCCGGTGAGATCGACCCCGAGCGCGGCTGGGGACTTCGGGGCGAGACCTGGCAGGCCATGGAGTCGGTACGGCGCTACGGCGGCATCTCGTGGTTCAACCTCGGTGACCGCGACCTCGGCACGCACCTCTACCGCACGCACCGGCTCGACGAAGGCGCAACGCTCAGCGAGGTCACCGCCGAGATCGTGCGTTCGTGGGGACTCGACCTTGCCGTGCTGCCGGTGTCCGACGATCGGGTCGAGACCCGGGTGGTGCTCCGCGACGGTGATGCCGAGACACCAGCCGCGGGCGAGGTCAACTTCCAGGAGTACTTCGTCAAACGGCACCACGGTGTCGCGGTCTCGTCGGTGCGCTTCGTCGGTTGCGAGAACGCCCGTCCTGCCCCCGGCGTGCTCGACGCGCTCGCGGGCGCCGACCTCGTGGTGATCGCACCGTCGAACCCGATCGTGTCGATCGGTCCGGTGCTCGCGGTACCGGGCGTGCGCGACGCTTTGGCCGCTCGGCGTGCGCGTGCCGTGGCCATCTCGCCCATCGTGGGCGGCGCGGCGTTGAAGGGCCCGGCCGACCGGATGCTCGTCGAGCTCGGTCACGAGTCGAGCGTGGTCGGCGTGGCGCGGCTGTATCGCGACCTTGCGTCGGTGCTGGTGATCGATCACGCCGACCGCGACCTCGCATCTGCGGTCGAGCAGGTCGGCATGCGGTGCGTCGTGACCGACACGATCATGGCGTCACCCGAACGGGCTGCGGCGTTGGCCCGCACCACCATCGGCGTGCACGCATGAGCCGCCTCGAGCTCTTCGGTGTCGAGGGCGTGCCGGTGGTGCGGCCCGGCGACGACCTCGCGGGCATGCTCGTCCGGGCGTGCCCCGATCTGCGTGACGGCGACGTGCTCGTCGTCGCGTCCAAGGTGGTGGCCAAGGCCGAGGGCAAGCTCGAGGACGTCGACCCCGACGATCCGCTCAGCCACAAACCACTCGTCGAACGCGAGGCCGTGCGCGTGCTGCGGCGCCGCGGCGATCTGCTCATCACCGAGACCAAGCACGGCTTCGTGTGCGCGAACTCGGGCATCGATCGTTCGAACGTCGAGGACGGCACGGTCGTGTTGTTGCCCGACGACCCGGACCGCTCCGCGCGCCGCCTGCGCGACGGCATCCGGGCCCGGGCCGGCGTCGAGGTGGCGGTCATCGTGTCCGACACGTTCGGACGCACGTGGCGGCGCGGCCTCACCGATGTCGCGCTCGGTTGCGCCGGCATCGGCGCGGT
>JBKJKR010000218.1:0-4154 GCA_046597135.1 Acidimicrobiales bacterium
CGGCGCCGAGCGCGGCGACTACTGGCGCTACCAGCACCTCAACGCCCTGCAGTCGGGCTTCGCGGCGTCGCACCCGGGCAACGTGTCGGCCGTTGATCTCGGCTCCTATGTGTGCACCGACGTGGTGTGTCACGAGCCGCTCCCGAGCGGGGCCAAACTCCGCGCCGACGGTGTGCACTTCAGTCCCGAGGCCGCGGCATGGATCGCCCCGTGGCTCACTGCCCAACTCGACGCGCTCCCGGCCGCGGTGCGCTGACGCGGCAGCTCGCGCTCCGTCGTTCACGTCGTATAGAACATCACCATGGCGCAGACCACCCTCGTGCATCCGGTGGCGCGGGCCGGTCGTGTGTCGGCCCTCGTCGCCCGGCGCCGCGCCGCCATCGGCCTCGCCATCCGCAACGCGAGCGCGCCACGCTGGATCCTGCTCCTGACGATCACCGCCTTCTCGGTGTTCTACGTCGTGCACCTCTCGAGGCTGCACGATCGGTTCTGGACCACGGGTTACGACCTCGGCATCTTCGATCAGGCCGCGTGGCTCGTCGCGCACGGCAAGACGTTCATCACCATTCGCGGGTTGACCTTCTGGGGCCATCACGTGAACCCCGGTCTGCTGCTCTTCGCGCCGTTCTATTGGCTCGGGGCCGGACCACGTTTTCTCAACGGTGCGATGGTGCTCGCGTTCGCGGCGGGGGCCTTCCCGGCGTACCGCATCGCCGTGCACCATCTGCGCAACGAGTGGATCGCGCTGGCACTCGCGGTGGCCTATCTGCTGCAGACCGGTGGGCAGTGGATCCTGCGCGAGACGTTCCATCCCGAGGTCATGGCGATCGCGCCGATGCTCTACGCCTACCTCGCCGTGCTCGAAGGGCGTTGGCGGGCCTATGTGGGCTGGCTCCTCCTGGCCGTGTGCTGGAAGGAGGACATCGCGATCACCATCGCGATGCTCGGCGTGGTCATCGCGTTGCGCGGTCATCGCAAGCAGGGGCTGAGCACGCTCGTGGCCGCAGTCTCGTACTACTTCTTCTGCACGAAGGTGGTGCTGCCGCACTTCACGCCGGCTGGACCGTTCTATTCGGAGTTCCTGGGCAACCTCGGCAGCTCGCCGTTCGAGATCGCGAAGAACGCCGTGGTCCACCCCACGCGCTTCACCGACCAGTTCCAGGAGGCGCAGTGGTACCGCTACCCGCGCGACCTGGCCCAGCCGTACGCGTTCACGTCGTTCCTCTCCTGGCCCGGTCTCCTGCTCGCCGTTCCGCAGATGGTGCTCAACCTGCTCACGAGGCACTCGTATGCCTGGTCCATCCGTTGGCACTACGTGGCCATGCCCACCGTCGGCTTCACCATCGCCTCGATCGAGGGTGTGGCCAACCTGCGGCGTCTGCTCACGCGGGTGCGGGGTTCGGGTCGCGAGCTCGTCGCGGCGGTCGTGGCCGGCAGCGTGGTCGCGTTGGTCGTGGTGGGTGCTGCAGCACCCGGTCGGCTCGACGCCGTCGTGGCCATCGTGGCCGGTGTCGCCGTGATCGTGGCGGCCGCCGTGGCGTGGCCGGCGCGCCTGCTCGAGTCGATCGGCGTCGTCGTGGTCTCGTCGGCGGTGGTGATGTCGGCGATGTGGGCGCCGTCGTACGGTTGGGCCTACAACGACCCGGGCATGTGGCCGACCACGACCACGCCGCACGTGCGGCTGCTGCGCGAGGCGGTGAGCCTGGTGCCGGACGACGTGCGCATCTCGGTGTCGTACAACTTCTCGCCCCACCTCGCGCACCGCGAGTACGTCTACGAATATCCGAACCCGTGGCGGAACTCGTACTGGGGTGTCGACCAGCGCCGGCCCGACGGGCGGGTCATCGCCTGGCCGCCGGCCCACGACCCGGCCACGATCGAGTGGATCGCGGTCGACAGGGGCACGCTCGGGCCCGAGAGCCAGGCGATGTTGCAGGACCTGCTGGCCTCGCCCGAGTGGGTGACGGTCTTCGACCAGGCGAACGTGGTCGTGGCGCACCGGGCCTGAGCCCGGCGCCCCGGTCAGCCGAGGTACTTGGCGAAGTCGACCTGGCCGGTGGTGGCCGCGGCGGTGAAGCCGCCGTCGACGATGAGGTTGACACCCACCACGTAGCTCGCCTCGTCGCTGCCGAGGAAGATCATCGCCGGGGCCATCTCGGCGGGGTCGGCCAAGCGGCCGATGCCCACGTCGGCGGTCATGTCGATGGCCTTGTCGCCCATGGCTTCGCGGAAGTCCGGCATGATCTTGGTGTCGGTCACGCCCGGGCAGATGCTGTTGATGCGCACGCCCGCTTTGATGGCCGAAACCGAGCGGGCCATCGTGTACACCTGCACGACCTGCTTCGAGAACGAGTACCCGTCGCCGACGAGGTCCGCGTTCTCGGCACACCACGCCGCGCCCTCGGCGTACCCGCTCGTGGCGAGCAGCTCGCCGATCTTGGCCACGTTCTGGAACCACATGCCTCCGGCGATGGAGGCGATGTGCACGACGGCGCCGCCTTCGGTCATGCGGGGCAGCAACGATTCGGTTAGGTGACGCAGGCCGAACACGTTGACTGCCATGACCTGTGCCGAGGTGAAGCGCGTGCCGCCCGGGATGCCCGCGCAGTTCATGAGCGCGTCGATCCGGTCGGGCAGCTGCGCCACCGCTGCGTCGACGGAGGCCTGGTCGCCGAGGTCGGTGCGCACGTAACGGACCCCCGGGAGGTGCACCTCGGCCACGTCGAGCGCGGTGACCTCGGCGCCCGCATCGAGGAGGAGACGGGTGGTCTCGTAACCCATGCCCGAAGCGGCACCGGTGATGACGACCTGCTTGGCGTCGTAACGGAAGATGGCCATGTGAACGTTCTCCTTGGAGCCGACCGCGGCATGCTACCGAACGGTCGCCCCGCGGGCCGGGGGCTCGGAGGACGTCGGCTCAGGTCGAGGCAGGTACGCCGAGGCTGTGGGCCACGTTCGGGCGCCGCAGCTTCCAGATGAAGCCGTCGTAGAAGACGTGCATGCCGCCGAGCGTGAACACCACGAGCGCGTAGGTGGTGAGGTTGCCGTAGTGGCGCAGCAGCGTGACGAGGCCGACGATGATCGACAGGTAGACGGCGAAGAAGCCGAGCCGGGTGAGCCGGCGCACCGCGCGCCCGACCGGTGCGCCACCGTCGATGGCCGCGCTGGCGTAACGAGGTCCGATGCTCTGGTGGACGATGATGAAGTACTCGACGGCGTGGGCGCCGACGTAGCCGAGGAACCCGGCGATGGGGTTCACGAGGATGGTCACGAACAGCGCGGCGGTGGCGGCCACGTAGAAGCGCTTCGCCGGGTTCGCGGCGTCGCCGCGCCGGTACTCGTCGCGCAGCCATCGCACGGTGAAACCCAGTGCGACGAGCGCCATGACCGGCAGCACCCATCGGGCCACCGGGCTGAGGTCGGTGAGGATGTCGAGGCCGCGCTTGTTGTTGCCGCCGAGCCCGGTGCGTTCGACCCGGCCCGGTGTGCGGGAATCGGCGGCGGCCCACACCATGGCGAGACCGAGCCACGAGAACAGCATCCACTTCTCGGTGCTGCCGGTGTCCTGGCCCGACTTACGACCGTAGATGCGGGTGATGCCGTAGCGCTGCATCAACGTGTGCTCGGCGTTCCAGAGCCCGCCGACCACGGCGAGCGTGGCCAGGCTGATGCTGCGTGTCGCGAACACTGCGACGGCGAAGATCAGCGGGCTCCACGTGAAGATGCGGCGGCGCAGCCGGAAGTTCGTCGCGTCGCCGTAGACGAGGGCGAGCGTGAGCGGTTGGTGCGAGAAGGACAACAGCAAGGTTGCGCTGACGAACCAGGACAGCTGCTCGGTGTCGTCCTGCAACGCGAGGCCGGCCACCGCGAACGGCACCCAGCACAACGCCATCGCGACATCGAGCACCGGGCCGTGCACCCAACGGGCGCGCCGCGCCGATGCGACGGCGATGGGTGCGGGCGTGGTTGTGGTGACCATGGCGGGACCTCGGGCCGTACGGTATCGCACCGCCCGCATGGGCAGAAGCCCCGCCTCAGCGACCACCCGATGCGGCGCGCACGTGGCGTGCCGCATCGCCGAGCACCTGAGCGAACCCGGTGATGCCGTGACGCTCGAGCAAGGGCCGGTTGAACACCTCGACGATGAGCGGGGT
>JBKJKR010000237.1:0-6823 GCA_046597135.1 Acidimicrobiales bacterium
GGCGTGGGCAGTACTCGGCGACCCGGCGGCGCGCCGCGACTATGACTCGACGCTGGCCGCCGCGCGTCGTGCCGCCTCGGCGCGCGCCGCACCTCGACCGGCCGCGCCTGCGTCGCAACCGCAGCGAGCAGCTCCACCGCCGCGCGAGCCGTGGCTGGTCGAGGACGCGGGGCTCGACTTCCACGACCGCCTCGGTTGCAGCATCAGGGTGCTCCCCACCATCGTCATCTTCGCCCTGCTGCTGGGGATCTTCGTGTTCACCGCGTTCGCGGCCACGAAGAGCGACGACGCCCCGAGCACGCGGCTGTCAATCGTCGACCTCCTGCCGGGCGACTGCGTACGTGTCGGGGCTGTGCTCGAGACGGTTGCGTGCACGTCCCGCCACGACGCGGAGGTCGTAACCATCGAGGGCATGTCGCGTGGGTGCCCGGTGAGCACGGCCGTCTATCCGCTCGATGGGACACGTGTCGCCTGCCTTCGTCCGGTTCCGTAGGCTCGAAGCATGATCCAGGTGCTGGGCATCGACCATGTGGTCCTCATTGCGTCCGACGTCGAGCGCACCGTGTCGTGGTACGCCGACCACCTCGGGCTGGAGCCGGAGCGACTCGATCGCTGGCGACGGCGCGAGGTGTTGTTCGTGTCGCTGCGGGTGAGCCCCACCTCGATCATCGACGTCTTCGCGGGGGAGCGCACCGGCATCAACGTCGACCACCTGTCGTTCGAGGTCGACCCCGCCGCGGATCTCCACGCCATCGCCGCGTCGGGTGAGTTCGACGTCGACCACGAACCCTTCGTCATCTGGGGTGCTCGCGGCGACGGCCTGGCGATGTACGTGCGCGATCCCGACGGGAACCGCGTCGAGCTCAAGCAGTACGCCTGACGGATCGCGGCGTCGGCGTTGCCGAGCCGAGGTGGGGTCGCGCTAGAGTTTCACTTCCTTGGACCGTTAGCTCAGTTGGCTAGAGCGTTCGCTTCACACGCGAGAGGTCACTGGTTCGAGCCCAGTACGGTCCACTCCAGGAACTCTCGCCGCTCGAGTCCGCGACTCCAGCGAGGGTGCCGCCGCCGATGCGTGGGCCTCGACGGATGCTCACGAGGTCACACTCACGAAGTGGGCCGGTCGGCCGATGGGTGGGCGTGCGAGAACTCTTCCCTTCTTCGAGCGGGCTGCTCGAACCCGTGGCGGTTCGACTGCGTTGCCTGCCCTGTGAAGTCGCCTGGAGCGGATCGGCCGAGTCGTCGTGCTGGGTGTGCGGCGAGCACGGCACCCTGCTCAACACCGCGGTCGTCGTGCGTGAGCGCGGGGGTCTCGTGCCGTTCGATTTCGAGCTCTTCGTCTGACGACGGCGTACTGCGCTCCGATAACGAAGCGCATCGAAAAGCTTTAAAACGACACTGAAGGCAATGAACTGCTAAAACTGGCCGGGTGTCGACGGCCCGGCGAAGCACGCGCAACCACTGGCTCGCGGCCGGCGGACTCGCGCTCGCCCTGGTCAGCGCGTCTCAGGCCTTGCGCAGCGTCGACCAAACGACGTTCGATGTGCGATCCGTGTCCGAGTCGACGGCGGTATCGGCCACGGTGTCGGCCGCCGCGAACATCGTGCCGGTCGTCCGCATCACCGCGCAGACCTGCCAGGGACTCGAGGCCGGTTCGGGGTTCGTGCTCGGTCACGGGATCGTGGTGACGGCGGCGCACGTGGTCGACGGTGCGAGCACGGCGACCGTCGAGGTCGAGGGCATCGGTCCGCAGACCGCGTCGGTGATCGGGATCGACGGCGACGGACGCGACGTCGCGTTGTTGTACGTTGCCGCGCTCGCCGACGATCCCGAGGTCGAGATCTCGCACGCGGTCACCCTCGAGCGCGGTACCCCCGTCTCCGCCGCCGGTCATCCGCGCGGTGGCATCCGCCAGACGTTGGCGGGCGCCGTGCTCGGCTACGTCGACTCGGGCCCCATCGCCGCCGATGGAGGGCGGGTGCTCACCGTGAACGCCGCGTTCGAGCCCGGCATGTCGGGCGGGCCGGTCGTCGATCTGAACGGCCGGGTGGTCGGCGTGGCGATCGGGGTCGAGCGCAACTCGGGTACCGGCATCGCAGTGCCTACCGCTGCCATCCTCGGCACGCTGCGTGGTGACGGTCTCGGCGCAGTGACCAGTTGCGCGTCTCGCCGGTGACGCGCCGAGACCGCTGAGACGTCGCTGACGAGCGCGGCGCTCGATCGGGTCAGCGACCGACCCGTCGTTCGCTCGACACGACGGGCAGACTGTCGACATGTCGGAAGTGCCGAATCTTCGCCGGGTGCTCGTCGTCGCCGGCGGCGACGAAGGGCCGTTGTCCGCGCTCGCTGCGGCGCTCGGCCCGTTCGACATCGTCATCGCGGCCGACTCCGGTGTGCATCATGCGCAGTCGCTCGGCGTCCACATCGACCTCGTGGTGGGGGACTTCGACTCGGTCACCGACGAAGCCGTCGAACGAGCGGTGGCGGGTGGCGCCCGGCTCGAACGGTTCCCCGCGGCCAAGGACCAGACCGACCTCGAGTTGGCCCTCGATCGGGCCGTCGCCTTGGGGGGCACGGGCGCACACGTCGTGGTGGTGGCCAGCGTCGGGGGCCGGCTCGACCACGCACTTGCCAACCTGTTGCTGCTCGGATCGCCCTCCTATGGCCATTGCCGCGTCGATGCCTACGTCGATCGCTGGTCGGTCAGCGTGCTCCGCGACGAAGCCAGGTCGTTTGCCACCAGACCCGACCGCACGGTCACGTTGCTCGTCGTGCACCCGGACGGCGCGCGCGTCGCGACCAACGGCCTGGCGTACCCGTTGCGCGACGAGCTGGTCCACCGGTCGTCGACGCGAGGGGTCAGCAACGTCACGGTCGGCGACGAGTTCGAGGTGCGGGTCGACGGCGGAGTGCTCCTCGTCCTGCGTGAGTGGGCAGACTGAGCGCACATGGACATCACTGCTCAGCTCGACGCGCCATGCTCACCCGACGTGCTGCACGCATGGATCGACGACCTTGCCCGGTACCCGCAATGGCTCACGATCGTGCCTCGTGCGGTGGCCGTCGACCCCGATCCGGGCGACCTCGCTCCGGCCTGGAGCATCGACCTGCGGGGAAAGGTCGGGCCGCTGTCACGCTCGAAGCGACTGCGCATGGTGCGAACGAGCTCCGACGCGCAGGAGGTGGTCTTCGAGCGCCGCGAGCTCGACGGGCAGAAGCACGCCGCATGGATCCTGCGGGCCAAGCTCACCCCGAACGCCGGCGGCACGAACCTCGCGATGGAACTGCACTACAGCGGTGGACTGTGGGAGCCCCTCGTCGAACGCCTGCTGCGCGACGAGATCGACGGCTCGAAGCAGCGCCTGCTCGCGCTGCTCGGCTGACGCACGAGCACGCGGGCTTGTTGGGTGATCGCGCCGCTCCACCCGGCAAAATCGCCCAACAAGGGCCGGTCGGCCTGCCGTGGTGAATCAGCGGCGGGCCCAGGCGGCGTAGCGCCCGGCGCGATGTTCGAGCGCGACGTTGAGGCCGAAGCACTCGCTGAGGTTCGCCTCGGTGAGGGTTTCGGCGAGTGGGCCTTTGGCGAGCACGCGCCCCTCGCGAAGCAGCAGCACGTGGGTGAACGCGGGCGGGATCTCCTCGACGTGATGCGTCACGAGGATCACCGGCGGCGTGGTGGGGTCGAGCGCGAGCTCGTCGAGGGTGGCGATGAGCTCCTCGCGGCCAGCGAGGTCGAGTGCGGCCGTGGGCTCGTCGAGGAGGATGAGGCCAGGGTCGTTCATCAGCGTGCGTGCGAGCAGCACTCGCTGGCGTTCGCCCGACGAGAACGTGGCGAAGGGTCGATCCGCGAGTGCGCCGACCCCGACGCGGGCAAGCAGAACGCGGGCCCGCGCCACCTCGGCCGCGGTGTAGGTGTGCCACCACGGCTCGAGCGCGGCATAGCGCGCGGTCACGACGATCTCGGCGCCGGTGAGCTGGGGCCGGAGCATGTCGGCGAACGATGCCGACGACCAACCGATGCGCTCGCGTGCGCGGCGGATGTCGCTGTGGCCGAGCACGTTGCCGAGTACGCACACGTATCCCTTGCTCGGATGGAGGTACAACGACACGATGCGCATGAGCGTGGTCTTGCCGCAACCATTGCGGCCGAGCACCACCCACCGTTCGCCCTCGCGCACCGTCCAGTCGATGCCTCGCAGGATCTCGTTGCCGTCCTCGACGCGGGTGATGCCGTGCAGGTCGACGACCGGAGTGCGCTCGGCGCTCAGGGCGGCTGGGTCGTCGATGCGGGCGGTCATGCGGGTGCGCCGTGCGGGTCGAGGTGGGCGAGCCACGTGGCGTACATCTCGGCGTAGCGCCCGCCGAGCGCGACGAGCTCGGCGTGGGTGCCGTGCTCGACCACCTGCCCCGCTTCGACCACGGCGATGCGGTCGCACCGCATGGCCGTGGCGAGGCGGTGGGCGATGATCACTGCGGAGCGTCCCTCGAGCAGCGTGTCGAGTGCGTGCTCGATCTTGGACTCGGAGCGAAGGTCGAGGTTCGAGGTTGCCTCGTCGAGCACGAGCACACGCGGCTTCGCGAGGAACGCTCGAGCGAGGGCGAGCAGCTGGCGTTCACCGGCCGACAACGACGAGCCGCGCTCGTGCACCAGTGCATTGATGCCACCGGGCAAGCGGTTGACCGCGTCGTCGATGCCCACGGCGCGGCACGCATCGAGCACTTCCTCGTCGCTGGCGTCGGGGTTCGAGAACGCGACGTTGTCGCGGATGGTGCCGTGGAACAGGAACGGCTCCTGGGGGACCACGCCGAGCTGGGTGCGCATCGACGTGATGGTGAGGTCGCGCAGGTCGTGCCCGTCGAGCGTGACCTTGCCCTCGACCGGGTCGTAGAAGCGGCTGATGAGCTTGGCCACCGTGGACTTGCCCGCGCCCGTGGTGCCGACCACGGCGAGGCTTTCGCCCGGAGGTATGCGCAGCGACACGTCCCGCAGCACGGGCGGGCCGTCGCCGTAGGCGAACGTCACGTGATCGAGCACGATCTCGCCCTTGATCGGCGGCAGGTCGTAGGCGTCGGGCTTCTCGGCCACCTCGGGTTCGGTGGCGAGCAGCTCACGGAGCTTGTTGACCGAGGCCTGGCCGGCTTGGTACGAGCTGTAGAGCTGCACGAGCTGTTGGATCGGGGCGAAGAACGCACCGACGTAGAGGATGAACGCCGACAGCTTTCCCACCGTGAGATCGCCGTTGAGCACCATGCGCCCGCCGACGAGCAACAGCACGGCTTGCGCGACGGTGCCCACGGCCTCGGTGCCGGGCGCGTAGATGGCGCTCGCCCGGGTCGTGTAGAGGTTCGCATCGAGGTGGGCACCCACCACGTTGATGTGGTGCACCGTGTTGTGACGCCGCCGGTTGTACGCGGCGATCACCCGTATGCCGGCGAGGCTCTCGGAGATGTCGGACAACACGTCGGCGATGCGGTCGCGCACGCGTCGGTAGCCCGTCTCGGACACCTTGCCGAACCACAGGCTCATGAGGAACGTGGTGGGGACGACCACCAGCAACGTGATGAGCGCCAGCGAGGCGCTCTGGGTGAACAGAATGATCGTGATGACCACGAGCGTCAGCGCCTGCACCGCGAAGTTGACGAGCCCTTCCTGGAACAGCTGGGTGAGCGCCTCGATGTCGCTCGTCATGCGCGTCATGAGGACGCCCGCCTTCTCCTTGGTGTAGAAGCCGAGCGACTGGCGTTGCAAGTGCGAGAAGACGCGCACGCGCAGCCGGTACATCAACTTCTCGCCCAGGCGGCCCGTGTAGGCGGTGCGCAACCAGCTCGAGACACCGCTGATGATGATCGAACCGACGTACGCCAGCGCCACGACGACGAGCACACCTTTGTTGCCGTCGGTGATGCCGTGGTCTATGCCGATCTGCGTGAGGAGCGGACCGGCCTGCAGGAAGATCGTCTCGAGCAGCACGAGCACGAACACGCCACCGAGGCTGCGCAGCTCGGGTCGGAGGAACGTGCGCAGCGTGAAGGGCCGCCGGTCGTAGTTGGCGCGGTCGAACGTGATCACCGGATCAGGAAAGGTCGGCTCGGTCTCGAGGACCTTCTCGACCGCCTCTTGCAGTGGGCCGGGTACGCCGGCAAATGGCAGGCCGGCGGCGGCGTTGGCCTGCACCGACGAAGGGCCGCCGCCCCAGGCTCCAGGGCCGAACCCCATCAGCGATCACCCTCTTCCGGTTCGTCGGGATCTTCGACGGCCGCGACGTGGGCGAGCACGTCGACGTAGCGCGGCTCGTCGGCGAGCAGTTCGGTGTGGGTGCCCGACGCGACGATTCGCCCACCCTCGAGCAGCAGCACACGATCGGCCAGGCTGATGGTGCTGAGGCGGTGCGCGATGACGAGCGTGGTGCGGCCCTCCATGAGCGTGTGCAGGGCATCGTGGATGGTCTCCTCGGTGGAGACGTCGATGGCGCTGGTGGCGTCATCGAGCACGAGGATGCGCGGGTTCACGAGCAACGTGCGGGCGATCGCGATGCGTTGGCGCTGACCACCCGACAACGTGTAACCGCGCTCGCCGACCACCGTCTCGTAGCCGTCGGGCAGATCCATGATGAAGCCGTGGGCCTGAGCGGCGGTCGCGGCGGCGACCACGTCGTCCATCGAAGCCGTGGGTCGTCCGTAGGCGATGTTGTCGCGCAGCGACACCGAGAACAGGAACGGTTCGTCGAGCACGAGCCCGACGTGATGGCGCAGGCTCGCGAGGGTGAGCGAGCGCACGTCGATGCCGTCGATGGTGATCGCGCCGGAGTCGACGTCGTAGAAGCGG
>JBKJKR010000373.1:0-5907 GCA_046597135.1 Acidimicrobiales bacterium
CTCGAAGATCGCTTCGTCCATGCGGCTGTTCGTGTCGACGAGCGCTGTGGCGAGGATGGTGAGCGAGCCCCCTTCCTCGACGTTGCGGGCCGAACCGAAGAACTTCTTCGGCGGGTACAACGCGCCGGTGTCGATGCCGCCAGACATGATGCGGCCGGTCGCCGGGGCGCCGAGGTTATAGGCGCGGGCGAGGCGGGTGATGCCGTCGAGGATGATGACGACGTCGCGGCCTTCCTCGACCAGGCGCTTGGCCCGTTCGATCGCCAGTTCGGCGATCATCGTGTGCTCTTCCGCCGGGCGGTCGAACGTCGAGGCGACGACCTCACCATTCTTGACGTGCCGGCGCATGTCCGTGACCTCTTCGGGCCGCTCGTCGACGAGCAGGACGATCAGGTGCACTTCCGGGTGGTTCGTCTCAATGGCGTGGACGATCTGCTTCATGATCGTCGTCTTGCCGGCCTTGGGTGGCGACACGATGAGGCCGCGCTGGCCTTTGCCGATCGGTGAGACGAGGTCGATGATGCGGGCCGTCATGTTCGACGGGTCGTCGCGCATCTCCATCTTGAGCTTCTCGTCGGGGAAGAGCGGCGTGAGGTCCTCGAAACGTGGCCGCTGCCGGGCGAGCTCGGGATCGATGCCGTTGACGGAGTCGATGCGCAGCAGCGCCGGGTTCTTCTCCTTGTGGCCGGCGGGCCGCGATGCGCCGGCGAGGAAGTCGCCGCGGCGCAGGCCGAACTGGCGGACCTGGCGGACCGAGACGTACGCATCGTCGCGCGACGGCAGGTAGCCGTTGATGCGCAGGAAGCCGTAGCCCTCGTCGCGAAGATCGAGGTAGCCGGTGATGGCCACGGGCTCGAGGCTCGATTCCTCGAACCGTTCGCGCGACTCGTCACGCACCCGGTCGGGGCGGTCGTTGCGCTCGGGGCGGTCGTTGCGGTCGGGACGGTCGTTGCGCTCGGGACGATCCGCGACCACGGGCCGGTCGGCGACCACCGGACGGTCGGTGCCGACGGGGCGCTCACCCCGATCGCGGTCGCGGCCGCGGCGGCGCCGGCGGCGGCCACCGGCTTCACCGTCGAACCGGCCACCGTCGTCGGGGCGGGCCGTATCGGCGCCCGGTGCATCGGTATCGGCCGGTTCAAGAGGAGCGACGGTGGAGGACGACCCGACCGGCGCATCGACGGCGTCGGCGACCCGGCTGGAGACGGCGGGCGCGGCGGGCGTTTCGTTCGCGGACGGTCGAAGGCGGGCAGCGGCGGCCTCGCGACGTGCTGCCGCCGCGCTCGGCGAGTCGAAGAGCGATGCCGGTTCGTCGGTCTGGCCGGCCTCGTCGCCGGCCCAGCCGACGCTGCGCAGCGGACGGCGGCGGGTCGCCGGGGCGACGGTGCTCGGCGCGTCGGCGGTGGGTGACGTGTCGGACCGGTGGCCGTTGCCACGGGCGTCGTCGGTGTCGGTCGCATCGACGGGCGCCCCTTCGGACCCAACCGGAGCCGGCGTGGGTTCCTGCGCGGTCTCGGCAACCGTCGGCACCGCGGCCACGGACCCGGCGACATCAGGTGTCGGGGCCGATGTCGCGGACGCGTCAGGACCGGGGGTGCCGGTCGCTTGCAGGATGAGGGCGACGAGGTCGGCCTTCTTCACCCGGGAGCCGGGCTTGAGGCCCAGAGCAGTCGCGATCACGCTGAGCTCGTCGCTCTTCTTGCGCTCGAGGGTCGCGCGCTGCAACTCGGTCGAGTCAACGCTCACCAGTACCTCATTCGTCGGGGTTTGCGCGCACGCTCAGGTGCGCTGCAGCTCGGATCCGCACGACCGCACGCTCGAGCGCAGGGCGTTGGGGAGTCGGCATCGGCACCGAGTCTGCGATGGACACGGGGTGCCAACGGCACGATGTGCCGGGAACACTGGAGCCACCGCGTCAGTGGGCTGTGGTGGGCGTGCTGTTCTCGGCGCACGTGGTGCCCGTGTTCAACGTCCCCCGCCAATGACGACCCGGTCATGCTAGCGACCAGGCTCCGGGAACGGCAACTATCTCCTGGTGCCCAGCCCAGGGCCGCAGAACGGGTCAGGCGCCGGCCACCGAGCGGACGAAGGCCTGCACCGCGGCAAGGTCGTTCGGGAGGTGGACGAAGCGTTCTGGCCGGTCGAAGAGGTCGGCGAGGTGCGGCGGTAGGCCCGGGCGGATCCCGGTGGCTCGCTCGACCGCGTCGGGGAACTTGGCCGGGTGCGCCGTGGCAAGCGTGACGATGGGGATGTCGGGATCGCGCCGGCACGCGGCCGTCGCTCCGACGCCGACCGCGGTGTGCGGGTCGAGCAACATGCCGGTGCACTGCCAGACGTCGCGGATGACCGCCAGGGTCTCGGTGTCGTCGATGCGGGCGCCCGACCACTCGTCGCGGAGCAGCTGCAGGCGGTCGCTGTCGATGGTGACGTGGCCCTCGGCCCGGAAGCGGGACAACAGGGCGGTCACGGCGTGCCCGTCACGGCCGTAGAGCTCGAACAGCAGGCGCTCGAGGTTCGACGACACCTGGATGTCCATGCTCGGCGAGTGCGATGCGTGGACCTCGCCGATGGTCATGGAACCCGAGGTGAAGAACTGCGTGAGGATGTCGTTGCGGTTGGACCCGACCACGAACTGTCGGACGTCGAGGCCCATGCGTTGCGCGGCGTAGCCGGCGAAGACGTTGCCGAAGTTTCCGGTGGGCACGCTGAACGCGATCGGCGCCGTGCGGTCGCCGAGCCGTTCGGCCGCGACCACGTAGTAGACGATCTGTGCGAGGACGCGCGCCCAGTTGATCGAGTTCACCGCGGAGAGCCGCTGCTCGGCCCGGAAGACCGGGTCGTTGAACATGGCCTTGACGAGGTCCTGGCAGTCGTCGAAGGTCCCGTCGATCGCGACGTTGTGGACGTTGGCCGACGTCACCGTGGTCATCTGACGCCGCTGGACCTCGCTGACCCGCCCGGCAGGGTGCAGCACCACGATGTCGATCGCGTCGCGGTCGCGGCATGCCTCGATTGCCGCGGATCCGGTGTCGCCGGAGGTGGCACCGACGATCATGACGCGCTCGCCGCGGCGGGTGAGCTCGTGGTCGAACAGGCGGCCGACGAGCTGCAGCGCGATGTCCTTGAACGCGAGCGTCGGGCCGTGGAAGAGCTCGAGGAGGTAGCGGCCGTCGCCGAGGGGCACGAGCGGCGTGACCTCGGCCGTCTCGAAGCAGGCGTACGCCTCAGCGACGATCGTCTCGAAGGTGGCACGATCGATGGTGCCGGCGACGTAGGGCCACATGACCTCGACCGCGACGACGGTGTACGGCCGGTCGGTGCCGGCGGTGGGCGCGGGACCCAACGCGGGCCATGACTGCGGCACGTACAGCCCACCGTCGGTCGCGAGCCCGGCCAGCAGGACGTCGGTGAACCCGAGCGTGGGCGCGTCGCCGCGCGTGCTCACGTAGGGCATCGGGGTGTCGCTCGGTGTGGCCGTGGCCATGTCAGTCCTGTCCGACGACGCGCAGCACGCTGCCGATCCGATCGACGACGTCGAGCTCGCGGAGCTCGCGCAGCGTGGCGCGGACATCGCGCTCGGTCGCGACGTGGGTGATGAACAGCAGGCGGGCCTCGGTGCCGAGGCCTTCTTGTTCCATCGAGCGGATCGACACGCCGTGGCGGCCGAACGCATCGGCCACCCGGGCCAGCACCCCCGGGCGGTCGGCGACCTCGACGCTGAGGTAGAAGGCCGAGCTGAGCTCGTCGATGCTGCGGATGGTGGTGCGGGCGAACTGGCCGATGGCCGCGTGCGTGCCCTGCCGCAGGTTCATGGCCGCGTCGATGACATCGCCGAGCACCGCGCTGGCCGTGGGCAGGCCACCCGCGCCGCGTCCGTAGAGCATGAGGTCGCCCACCGCGCTGCCTTCGATGAACACCGCGTTGGAGCTGTCGCGCACCGCGGCGAGGGGATGCTGCACGGGCACCATCGCCGGGTGGACCCGCACCGCGACCTCGGGGTGCTCGGTGTCACCGAACAGCTCGGCGACACCGAGGAGCTTGATGCGATAGCCGAGCCGCGAGGCCACGGCGATGTCGGACTCGGTGATGCCCGAGATGCCCTCGTGGTAGACGTCGCCCGCCACCACGCGAGCACCGAAGGCGATCATCGCGATGATGGCGATCTTGGCCCCGGCGTCGTAGCCCTCGACGTCGGCCGTGGGGTCGCGCTCGGCATAGCCGAGCTGTTGGGCCTCGGCGAGGGCGTCGGCGTAGCTGGCGCCGGCTTCGGTCATGCGGGTGAGGATGTAGTTGGTGGTGCCGTTGACGATGCCCATGACGCGGTTGATGGGCTCGCCGAGCAACGATTCGCGGAGGGGGCGCATGAGCGGGATGCCGCCCGCGACTGCCGCCTCGAACAACAGGTCGACGCCCGCGGTGTCGGCCGCCGCGAAGAGCTCGGTGCCGTGGTTCGCGAGCAGCTCCTTGTTGCCGGTGATGACCGGCTTGCCCGCCTTGAGGGCGTCGAGGATGAGCTCGCGTGCTGGTTCGATGCCGCCGATGACCTCGACCACGAGATCGACGTCGGGGTCGTGCACGACCGATGCCGCGTCGGTGGTGAACACCGACTGGTCGATGACCACCGGGCGGTCCTTGGTGACCGAGCGCACCGCGATGCGGGTGACCGCGAGGTCGAGCCCGGTGCGCTTGGCGATGTCGGCACGGCGGGCGTCGATGAGCTGCACGAACGAGGCGCCGACGTTGCCGCAGCCGAGCAGGCCCACGCGCACCGAAACGACGTTGGAGGAGAGCGGATTCACGCCGATGACGCTATCGGCCCGTCCGAGACGGTAGCTGTTGGATCGCGGCAGTGGCAGGTCCACCGCGAACTACCAGCCGGATGCCGCCTTCTCCGCAACTGGCGGTTCGAGAGCGCGGCGGGAGACGCTCGTGAACTACCAGTCGCGGGAGGTCAGGGTCAGCGCAGACCGCCGCCTGCGTTGGTGATCTGGTTGAACGATGCCTCGGCGAAGGTGCACAGCTCGTCGAGGTCGCCCTGCACCCGTGAACGGATCGCCTCGTAGCGCGCCTGGAAGTCGGCGAGCCAGCGTTCGCTGTCGCCGCCGTGCCAGCCGGTGTCGAAGGCGATGTGGGTGCCTTGGGTCATCATCTGCGCGAGCGAGTCCATGACCCCGGGCGACACCCGCCCGCGTAGGCCGGAGATCGACTCCCTTGTTGCGTCCGAGACGCTCACGATGCCGCGTTGACCTGCCATGAGGTCCTGCCTTTCAATTTGCCGTTTCGATATGTTTCATATACTTTCATGTTTTCTCAATGCATTGCAAGGAGTCACCGTGAGAATCCGAACCGCCGGCCCTGGCCAACCCCGAGCGTGGGAGGTCGCCGCACCACCCGACACCACCGTCGCCGCGCTGGCCTCGGCCACCGGCCTCGCCCGCGCCGACTACTACGCCCTCGGCGGGCGGGTCGTGGCGGCGTCCGACACGCTGGCCGAGGCGAGCGGGGCCGAGGGTGACTTGCTCCAACCGATCGACGTGACGGCCCGCCCGGCGGCAGTTGCCATGGTGGTCGTCGCGGGGCCCGACACCGGGCGCGTGTTCCTCCTCGCCGTGGGAGCACACGCAATCGGTCGCCACCCGTCGGTGGCGATTCTCTTGTCCGACCCGGCGGTAGGTGCGCTCCATGCGGAGGTGCGCGTCGCCGCCGACGGTTCGGTGTGCGTTCGCGACCGCACGAACCAGGGGGGCACCTGGGTGGGGCCGAACCGCGTGGCACCGACGGCCGACCTCGACGTCGGAGCCGAGGTGCGCGTGGGCGCGACGGGCTTGCGGCTCGAACGCCTCGGACGAGTGGCCGCACAGGCCGGGCGACCCACCGGCCTGGTCAACCGGCCGCCCCGTCCGGCCT
>JBKJKR010000442.1:0-2872 GCA_046597135.1 Acidimicrobiales bacterium
CACGCGCGCGGCATCACCGTCACCGCCGAAGGCGTCGAGACCGAAGCACAGCGGCGCGGGCTCCGCGCGCTCAACTGCGACCGGGCGCAGGGCTTCCTGTTCTCGCAGCCCCTGCCCGCCGAGGAGTTCTCGGCGTTGCTCCGGCGCAAGCCGCGCTACGGGCGGTAACCGACCGCACTTCTGGAGGATCGCGCCCGCTCACGTGTCGGCCTGCCCGAGACGGCGATCCTCGATCTCAACGCCGACGGCACCTTCGACGCAACGATGACCATCGACGAGTCGGTCTACGACGACTTCGGCTACGAGGACTCGAGCGTTTCCTGCGAGTTCGAATTCTGATCACGTGCCCGCCACGCGTGCGGCGCCCAGTTCCACACTTCCACCATCGGGCCGAGGTCACTCCTCGGCCCGATGCGCGCGCCACGACACTCAGGCGGGGGCCACGACACCCAGGCAGCCGCCAGGGCGCTCAGGCCAACGGCGGGAGATCGAGCAGCAACGCCTCGAGGAGCAACGCCTCGTTCGGGTTGCGCTCGAGCGCTTCGTTCGCCTTGGTGAGCCGATCGACCGCCGCGATCACGAGCGCCGTGTGCACGTCGTCGACGAGCACCGACCGATACCGCCCGGCCAGCGTCGCGAGCCCCATGCGCAGCTCGTCCTCACGCAGCAGCCGCACTTCGCGCTTGTGCTTCTCCTCGAGCTGCTTGCGACCGGAGCCGCGCGTGCCGAACTGCGCTTCCCACTCGGCGAGCTCCGCCACCTCGCGCGCATGCCGTTCGAGCAACGGGGCTTGCGCGTCGTCGATGAGGGCGCGCAAGCCGTCGACCAACCGGCCGGCCGCACCGCCCGAGCCGTCGAGCTCGGTCGGGACGTCGTGCCACGCGCGTCGACGGGCCGCGAACCGTTCGTCGACCGCGAGCAGGCCGGCCCGATCGGCGTTGCCGTTCGCGGCGACCGCGATCTCGGCCGCCAGGTCGGGCGCGACACCGGCCGCCAGCAGCTGCTCGACGATGGCCGCGACGGACACGGCGACGAACTCGACCCGCACGCAGCGCGACGCGATCGTGACGTGCTCGGGCGGGAGCTCCTCGGACAGCAGCACGAAGACCGCGGTGGCCGGCGGTTCCTCGATGGTCTTCAACAAGCTGGCCGCCGCCTCGGGCTCGGCCGTGTGGAAACGATCGACGACGATGACCTTGCGGGCCCCCTCGATGGGCGAGCGTGAGCCTTCGAGGATGATCACGTCGGCTTCGACGCGGCGGAGCGTGCGGCCCTCGGGCGCCACGATCACCAAGTCGGCGTGCTGCTCGGCGCAGGCGAGGCGGCGGTGGCGCGCCGCGTCGTCACCCGTGGAACCGGCGGCCAGCAGCTCGCCCGCGAACGCCCGCGCCGCGGCGCGCTTGCCACTGCCCCGCGGACCGAGGAACAAGTAGGCGTGCACCGGCGCCCGCGCCGCCGACCGCAACAGCGCGACCGCGTCGGACTGGCCGATCACCGTGTCGAAGACGTGGTCGGTGGTCGGCGCCGCGGTGGGGTGGTCGCTCACGCGGGCCACCGGGCATCCACGGCTGCGCGGACGCGGTCAGCCACGGCGTCGACCGAACCCGAGGCGTCGATGCGCGTCCAGTGCTCGTGGTGCGCTTCGATCGCTCGGAAACCGTCGCGGACGCGGGCATGGAAGTCGGGTGGGAGCGATTCGAGCCGATCGCGGTCGGCGCCCAGCCGCTCGTGCATCACCGCATCGGAGACCTCGAGCAACAACACCAGATCGGGCTCGAGGCGCGCGGTGGCCCAGCCCAGAAGATCCTCGAGGTAGGTGACGTCGAGGCCACGGCCGTAGCCCTGGTACACCACCGAGGAGGCCACGAAGCGATCGCAGACCACGTCATCGCCACGAGCCAGGGCCGGCTCGATCACCTCGTGCACGTGTTGCGCCTTGTCGGCCGCGTAGAGCAACGCCTCGGCCCGATCGTCGAGCGCGGTGTGCGCCGGGTCGAGGACGATCGATCGGATCGTGGCCCCGATGGCCGTGCCCCCCGGCTGGCGGGTGAGCACCGCACCGAGCGCCGCGGCCAGGCGCACCGCCTGGGTGGACTTGCCACAGGCGTCGCCCCCTTCGAACACGATGAACCGACCACGCCCGGACATGGGGCCGAACCCTACGAGGAGGCGGTCTTCTTCGCCGTGACCGTGGCGCCGCCCACCTTCTTGGCCGCCGACTTCTTCGCCGCGGTCTTCTTGGCCGCCGTCTTCTTCGCCGGTGGCTTGGCGGCGGCGGTCTTCTTCGCCGGTGTCTTGGCGGCGGCGGTCTTCCTCGCTGCGGCCTTCTTCGCCGGGGCCTTGCGGGCGCCGGCCTTCTTCTTGGGCTTCGGGTCGCGAGCACGGCGATCGGCCAGCAGCTCGGCCGCCCGCTCGTCGGTCAGCTCTTCGACCTCGTCGCCCTTGCGCAGCGATGCGTTGGTCTCGCCGTCGGTGACGTAGGGACCGAAGCGGCCCTCCTTCAGCACCATGGGCTTGCCCGACACGGGGTCCGCGCCCATCTCGCGCAGGGGCGGCTTGGCCACGCCCTGGCCGCGACGGCGCTTCGGTTGGGCCAGCACCTCCAGCGCCTGTTCGAGGGTGAGGGTGAGCAGCTGATCCTCGGTGTCGATGCTGCGGGTGTCGGCGCCCTTCTTGATGTAGGGCCCGAACTTCCCGTTCGACGCGAGGATCTCGGCCCCGTCGGCCGGATCGACACCCACCACGCGTGGCAACGACAGCAACGCCAACGCATCGTCGAGGGTGACCGTGTCGACCGCCATCGATTTGAACAACGACGAGGTGCGAGGCCGGTCCTTGGAACCTTCATCGGGCTGACCGAGTTGCACGTACG
>JBKJKR010000089.1:0-15003 GCA_046597135.1 Acidimicrobiales bacterium
CAGCATCTTCGCGGCCACGATCTGCACGGTCCTCTACGGCTTCGTCCCGCTGTGGCTCCTCCTCGTGATCTCGCTCGTGCACGCTTGTGCCGACTCGTTCACCATGCCGGGCAACCAGATCGCCGTGGCCATGTCGAGCCCACCCGACCAGCTCGCCGCCGGCCAGGGGCTGCTCGGCTCGGTCGGCCTGCTCGTGGCCGGTGCCATGGGCCTCGTCGGGGGCGCGCTCTACGACCACGCCGGCCGAGGGTGGCTGTTCACGCTCACCGCGGCCGGCATGTCGGTCTTCCTCGTGCTCGCGCGCTGGCGGGCCAACGTGGCCGAGCACCAGCTCGTGTCAGTGCAGTAGCTCGGCGCCGCGCCACTCGTAGACGTCATCGAGCACGTGCACGTGCTGCGACGACGTCATGGCGTCGCGATACGCGCGTCCGAGTGCGCTCGTGGCCGCCACGGCATGCGCGCCGCCGGAGCGATATGCGAAGGTGGCCACGCCCACCGCGACCTCCGCCGCGTTCGTGGCCGCGCAGCGAGCGTCGAGGAACAGCGTCGGGTCGACAGCGCTCGCTTCGTCCATGCGGGCGAGCACGTGGCGAACGTGGGCGGCCGCCGCGGCGAGTTGCGTGTGCGCCCGACCGAGGTCGCGCACGAACGCACCGCGCTGGTCGAGCGCGTGCGCACTGCCGAGTCGCTGCTTTCCGGCGGCCTGTCGGGCGCACTCCTCGAGCGCCCGGCGTGCGCAGCCGAGCGTGACCCCGGTGTGGTCTGGCGTGAGGTACGCCTGGATGGGCATGGCGAAGAGGCGCCCACCCCGCTTCGGCGGGCCGGTCATGGTGAACGTGCGCGTGTGTGGGACGAAGCAGTCGTCGACGGCGTAGTCGCAGCTCTGCGTCTGTGCGAGCCCGGGTGAGTCCCAGGTGTCGTGCACGGTCACCTCGGCGACCGGCAGCACCAGCCAGACGGGGCTCGAGTCGTCGGCGCGCACGGCGCCACACGCGATCCATGCCGCGGCACGGATGCCGCTGGCGAAGCCCCAACGGCCGCTGAGCCGGAACCCTCCTGGTGCGGGTGTGGCGACGCCCGACATGGGGAACGTGCCGCAGAAGCGCGGCCACCGCTCGCGGTCCGCATGCACCTCGGCCACACCGTCGTCGGGGAGGCGGGCCGCAGCGATGCCCGCGCTCGAGGCCATGAACGTGTGGTTCCAGCCGAGGGAACCGTCGTGATGGGCGAGTGCCTCGATGATGTCGTACTGCTCGACGAGCGACGCCTCGGTGCCACCGACCTCGTGCGGCAGCTTGCCCGCGAAGTAGCCGACATCATCCGCGTTCATGCGCGGCGCACCGTGACCGGGATGCCTGATTGCCACACCATGCCGGAGTACGGGTCGACCTCGGCGTCGGTGTCGGTGAGCGCACACACGTTGGTGGTGTCCCACCCGTGCGGGATGGACACCGCGCGAGGTGCGAGCGATGGGTCGAGGTGAAGGACGCCGATCGTGGATCCGAACGGCGAGGTGACCACCACGGAGTCGCCTTCGGCGAGATCGCCCATGGCCTGTGGATGCGCGTGCACGAGCACGGCGTCGGTCCGCTCGCCCACGTCGCGAAGCTGCGAGTTCATCTTGCGGAGCTGGCGTTGGGGGATGAGGCGCAGATCGGTGTCGTCGGGCAAGGTTCGCTGAAGCGCCAGCGCCGCAGTGAGCTGTTCGACGAGCTGGGGCGGTGCGATGCGCCAGCGGCCGTGGTCGAGCACGCGCTCGTGCACCCATCCGAACACGGCGCCGCTGTGCACCGTGCCCGATCGGGCGGCGAACACTTCTGCGACGCCACCGCGACTGCGCGCGGTGACCTGGGCCAGCAGCGCGTCGTCGGTGGCATCGGCCAGGGCGATCGATCGGGGGAGCACCTCGACACCGAGGCGCTCACCGAGCGCCGCGAACGTCTGCCACATCGGCCGGCGGTTCGCGCTGAGCGGCACCACGGCGGGCGTGTACTGCGTGGCCACCGCGAGCTGGTAGGCGTCGAGCAGCCAGGGCAGGTCGGCGCGTTCGAGCTGGCCGGCTGCGGGCAGGATGTGGGTGGCGAGCCGCGTGGTGTCGGTGCGCACGACGTCGAGGACGATCAACGCGTCGAGGGACGCGAGCGCGGCGCGCAGCCGCGCCTCGCCGGGCAACGCACAGATCGGGTTGCCGCCGACCACGAACAGCACGCGCAGGTTGCCGGCCTCGATCTCGGGGACCAGGCCCGCACACGGGTACTCGTCGAATCGGCGGGGGAGCAGTGGGCGGCTCGCGGGGCCCCGACCGGGCACGCCGTCGGAAGCGGTCCACTCGCGAGTGTCGAGTTGCAGCAGGTAGCCGGGGTTGAACCACATGCCTCCCGGCTGGTCGTAACTGCCGGTGACGACGTGCAGCGCCCACAACATCCACTCGGTGATGTTGGCGTGCTTGCCCATGGAGACACCCGTGCCGGTGAGCGCCGAGACACGACCGGCGCGGCGCACTGCGGCAACCAGCTCGTCGAGGGCGTCGTGCTCGACGGCGCTCGCGTCGGCGACCATGTCGCGCGTGCACGGTTCGACCGTTTCGGTGAGCACGCGCAGTGCGGCCGGATCGACGTGCGCCTCGAGATAGGCGCGGTCGGCGCCCTCGCGGAGCAACTCGCGCACCACATGGGCGAGCACGAGGTGATCGGTCGACGGCACGGGCGCGAGGTGTCGATCGGCGAGCCGCGCCGTCTCGGTGCGGCGCGGGTCGATCACCCACAACGCCCCGCCGCGGGCCTTGTGCTCGCGGAGCCGCACGACCGGGTCGGGCATTGCGTTCGAGTGACCGTGCGACACCAGCGGGTTCGATCCGACGAGGATGAACAACGACGAGCGTTCGTGATCCCACACCGGGGTGAGCCCCGACCAGCCGCCGACGAGCTCCGCGACGAGCGGCTTGCTGGGGGTGTCGATCGTGGCCGCGGTGTACTTCTGTGCGGAGCCGATCGCGCGCAGGAAGCGCTCGGCGGCGCGGCGGCCGTTGGTGTCGAAGGCGCTGCCGCTGGCGAGGTACATGCCGATCGCGTCGGCGCCGTGCGAGTCGATGGTGGTGCGGACGAGCGCGGCGATGTCGTCGAGCGCGTGGTCCCAGCCGACCGTCTCGCCGCGGATCTCGGGTTCGTCGAGGCGGCGGGGGTCGTGGTGGAACGTGCCGATGGCCCGCCCTTTCGGGCAGGTGTAGCCGCGCGAGAGCGGGTGTGCATCGTCGCCGCGGACACGTTGCACGCGCTGGTCGTCGTCGACCGTGACGACGATGCCGCACATCGCGTTGCAGATACGACAGAAGCTCGCCTCGTCGCGCATGTCGGTGTCGTCAGCCGAGGCCGAGGAACGGGACCGGCCCGCTCGCGAGGAGGATCTGATGGCCCATGCCCGGCCGTCCGTTGACGGTGACGCGAGCCGGGGCTTCGCGATGCGAGCGGGCACGATCGTCGCCGTTGGGTCGGCGGACCTCGTGCGGGTCGGTGAGGTCGTACACCTCGTGCTCCTCGGCTTCGTCGCCGCGCCACACGCCGAGCCCTTGGCCGTCGACCCAGCCCCAGTCGTAGCCGGTGCCGTCCATGGCCCAGTCGCGGATGAGCACGTCGGCCACCACGTCGTAGTGGTCGCCCGCATCGTCGACGAAGTGCGAACGCACCTGCTTCCAGCGCCGCGACCCGTCGAAGAAGTCGACCTCGAAGCTCGCCTCGACCACTTCGCGCTCGGTGCCGTCGGGCCACTGGATCATGCCGTCGAGCAGGACCTGGGTGCCGTCGCCCAACGAGTGGATCTGGACGTGTCCGCCGAACTCGTCGGTGGCGAAGGGGACCCAGAAGAAGACGAAACCGGTGGTGGCCCGGTTGCCCGCGTTCGCCGGGCCGGTGACGGGTTCGGGTCCGGCGACCGCGGGGCGCACACCCCAACTGTGGTCGCGCGCCCCGAACCAGTCGGTCACGTCGTAGGTGCGGTCACCCAACGTGATGGTGCCGTTCATGCGGCCCACCTGCGTGTAGCGCCGGTAGTCCTGCGCGACACGGCCGCGCACGCGAACGAAGTGATGTGCTTCCTCGATCGGCGGCAGGAAGCTGGTCCACGTGAGCTCGGCGGACACTGCCCGGTGCGGTGAGGGCTCGATCGACACGCGCGCCGTCGTGAAGGGCTCGAGTATCTCGATGCGCAACGGCCCGACCGCCGTGCGATCGATGGCGGGTCGCAACGAGCGGGAGAAGCGGTAGTTCCACTGATCGGCCGGCGCACCGGCCTCGTCCGGCGCTCCTGCGGCGCGGCGCGGTTGTTGCAACGCCACGAAGCCGTCGAGCACGTTCATGTTGTTGTACAGACCCATGCCGATGATGACCGCGAGCTCGCCTGCGGGGTCGTAGCAGCAGAACCAGTAGCGGTCGTAGAAGCGTGGATCGCTGGTGCCGACGTGATCGAACGTCGTGGGCAGTTGGTGGCGCAGCGTCTCGTCGAGGGCGGAGAGCACGGTGGTCAGCCCTCGGCCAGTTGCGTGACCGCACCGGCGGCCTCGAGCGCGGCGATGTCGGCCGGTGACTTGCCCAGCTCGGCGAGCACCGCGTGGGTGTGCTCGCCGAGCTTCGGTGCGACCCAGCGCGGCGCCCACGGGGTGCCGCCGAAGTCGGCGGGGGACGCGATCATCGTGGTGGTGCCGAACTCGTCGGGCACGTCGACGAGGCCACCGGCGAAGCGCAGCTGGGGGTCGGCCAGGATGTCGTCGGGCCCATTCACGGGCGCCCAGAAGAAGTCGGGCTCGGTCTCGAAGATCTCGGCCCACTCGGCGAGCGGCTTCGTCGCGAACTCGGCGTCGAGCAAGGCGATCAGGTCGCGGGCGTTCTGGGACCGCCCCGCAGGTGTCGAGAACGGCCCCTCGGTGATCCATTCGGGATGGCCGACCGCACGAGCGAGCGGCGGCCAGTGCCGTTCACCCTCGAGCCCCACGATCCAGAAGCGACGCCCGTCGCCGGCGGTGTAGTTGTTGATCGCCGGGTTGCCCATGGCGTCGCGGGTGCCCACCTGCGCGTGCTGGCCCCAGCCGAGCACCATGTTGAGATCGAAGCCGACGGTGTAGACCCCTTGGCGCAGCAGCGACGTCGACACCAGCTGCCCGAGGCCGGTGCGCTCGCGGGAGAACAGTGCGGCGCTGATCGCGCCGGCGCAGGACAGCCCGACCGAGTGGTCGCCCATGCCGCCCCGCTGGAAGGGCGGGTTCGCGCCCGGCGGGGTGAGCAGGTGGGCGATGCCCGAACGTGCCCAGAAGGCCGCGATGTCGTAGGCGGCCCGATCGGCGTCGGGCCCTTCGAGGCCGTAGCCGGTGATGATCGCGTAGATCAGTCGTGAGTTGCGGGCGAGCAGCGTGGCATGGTCGAGGCCGATGCGCGCCAGCGCTGCGGCGCGGATGTTGGTGAGGAACACGTCGGCACCGTCGATGAGCTCGAGCGCGAGTGCCCGGCCCTCTTCGGTCTGAAGATCGACGACGACGCTGCGCTTCGACCGGTTGTCGAGCTCGAACACCGGGTTGTTCGGCATGTCGGCGCCGAACATGCGCTGGAACGTGCGGGCCGGGTCGCCGAGCGGTGGCTCGATCTTGACCACATCGGCCCCCCAGTCGGCGAGGACCCCGCCCGCGGCCGGGCCGGCGACCCACACCCCGAGCTCCACGACGCGGACGCCGTCCATCGGTCCAGGCATGCGAGTTCCCCCTGTGGATCCGCGGACCGTCGAGGTGGTCCGAGGGACCAGTTTCTAGCGCATGGGTCGGATGCACCTTGCCTGAGGCCCGCCGCGGTCCGTAGCGTTCGCCTATGGCTGTCGTCACGTCCACTCCGACTCGGCTCCCCGCCGCACTGCGCCGGGCCCAGGACCTCTTGGTCTGGCGGGTCGTGCAGCCCATGCGCCACCCGACGCGAACGGTGAAGGTGGGTGAGTTCAAGGTGCGCGTGCACCGGGTCGGCGAATGGATCGCCCGCCAGCTCATCACCACCGGCAGCTACGAACGTGAGGAGATCGCCGCGCTCTGCGCGCTCGTGCGCCCCGGCGACACCGTGCTCGACGTGGGCGCCAACATCGGGCTGCACACGCTGCACCTCAGTCGCGCCGTCGGACCGACGGGAATCGTCCACTCGTTCGAACCCGACCCCGCCAACGTCGCCGTGTTGCGCGACAACGTCGAGCGGAACGGGTGCACCAACGTGGTGGTGCACCCGTATGGCCTCGGCCCGGCCGATGCGCAGCACCGACTCTTCGCATGCGCCGGGAACAAGGGCTTCCAGAGCCTCGCGCGCCTCGAGTGGTCGACGAGCGAGATCGTCATCGACATCAAGCGCGCGTCCGACGTCCTGGCCGGCATCGAGATCGACGCCATGAAGGTCGACGTCGAAGGGGCCGAGGCGTTCGTGCTCGCCGGGTTCGAGACCTGGCCGCCGGTCATCGTGTTCGAGTTCGTCCCCGCACAGCTCCGGGCCATGGGCGAAGACCCGGTGGCCTTCCTGCAGAGCATCGTCGACCGTGGGTATTCGCTCGCCGCGCTCGGGACCGACGCGGCGGTCGCGGTCGAACCGGAGTCGTTCACGGCACTCGCCGACCGTGCGGGTGGTGACTACAACCTCGTGGCCCGCCGAGCGCCCGACGGATAGTGCCGCACCGTCCTTGAGGATCGTCGCGATCGGCCGACGGGGGGAGGATGTTCGCGACAACACGGCCGGCACGAGCGCGCCAGGCGCTCGGTCGGCTCGTAGATCCCCGGCCCGCCGCGCTGGTCGTGCTCGGGTTGCTGGGGGTGCTCGCGATCGCGAACCTCCGGTCGGGGCGGTTCGTCAACCACGTCGCCGGGGCCTGGATCGAACAGGCCGAGTCGGTGCGACAGGGCCACTTCTACCTACCGATCAGCGGCGGCGGCGAGATCGGCGGCACCCGCTACCTGCCCCTTCCGATCGCCGTGCACGGGCTCGTGGTTCGCCTCGTGGGTGATCCCGTGCTCGCCGGCAAGCTCATCTCGTTCGTGACGATGGCGGCGGTCGTGCTCGTTGCGATGCGCGTGCTCGTCGTGGTCCGCGCGCCGCGTCACCTGGCGCCGGCGCTCGTCGTGCTCCCGTTCCTCACCGGCCCGGGCCTCGAGGCGCTCCTCGGCATCCGCCACGATCTCGGCCCGACCCTTTCGTTCCTCGCGATCGCGCTGCTCGTGATGCGTGAGCGGGTCCGGGCGCCCTTCGGCGTCGGTGCGCTGATCGGCATCGCGCTCCTGTGCAAGTCGAGCGCGGTGTGGGTGGCGTTGGCGGTCGCGGTGACGCTCTTGGCCCGGCGCGAGATCCGAGCGCTCCTGAAGGTGATCGTCGCCTCTGCGTTCACCTTGGTCGCAGGGTTCGCGGTCGCGCACCTGTGGAGCGACGGACGGGTGTGGGACAACCTAGGGCTCAGTTCGGGCGACGTGACGACCGCACGGCTCCTGGCCGCGCCACGCGGCTTCGTCGACCTGGTGCTCGGTTCGAGCGGGGTGATGTTGCCGGTGGTGCTGATCGCGGTCGCAGAGGTCGTCTGGGCGATCCGCAGCCGGACGTGGACCCTGCTGCACGCCGGGCTCGTGGCGAACGCGGCGGTCGTCGTGCTCCTCACCGCCGACCCGGGCGTCGCGGCGAACCACCTTGTCGATCTGTTCGTCATCAGTGCCTTGGCCGCCGGCTCGTTCGCCCGTCGTGTCGTCGACGCCACCGTGATGCGCGTCGACGTCGCGCGCCCGGCGCATGTCGTGTGGGTGGCGGCGTTGCTTCTCGGGGTGGTCGGGCCGCTCTACCCCGATGCGCGCGCCCTTGCGTCGTCGGTTCGTCACGGCGACGTCTTCCCCGACTGGCGCGACGATGACGTGCTCGCGGATCTGGTGCTGCCCTCGACGGTGGTGCTCAGCGACGACCCGATGGTGGCGCGTCGTGTGGGCCGCACACCTCGCCTCGCCGACGCGTTCATGCTCCGACACGTCATGGCCGATGACCCCGAGATCGCCGAGGCGCTCGAGGCGGAGATCACCGGGCATCACTACGAGTACCTCGTGCTGCTCAACCCACTCGAGGACACGGGCCCGTACGGCGCGATGAACTTCGGCCGTGAGCTGCGAGCAACGATGCGTGCGAACTACGAGCTCGTCGACATCCAGGGCGGCTACTGGATCTACCAACCGCGCGTGACCCCGCTCGGTGACACGTCCGCGGCGCGGAACGTCGGCGCGTCGGGCAACCCGGGTGATCCGCGAAGCGGTCGCTAGGCTCCCCGCTCGTTGTGATCCTCGTCGTCTGCACCGGGAACACGTGTCGGTCGCCCATGGCCGAGGCGTTGCTCCGCCATCACCTCGCGCCGCGTTCGCCCGGCATCGACGTGCAATCGGCCGGCACACTCGGATGGAACGAAGCACCTGCCACACCGCACGTGATCGAGGTGCTCGCCGAGCGCGGTGTCGAGCTCGCCGGTCACGTGTCGCGCAAGATCACCCGCGAGCAGATCGACGACGCGTCGCTCATCATCGCCATGACCCGCACGCACGCGTGGTCGGTCGCTGCGCACGACCCCGACGCTGCCGCACGCACGTTCCTCCTCGACGAGCTGGTGCGCCTCGGTGCACAGGCCGGCCCGCGCGGCGGCGAGATGCTCGAAGCGTGGCTCGCCGAGATCGATGCCTTGCGGCCGCCCGACCGACTGGCCCGCGCCGGCGAGGACGTCACCGACCCGGCGGGCGAGAGCATCGAGGTCTACCGGGCGACGGCGGCGCGCCTCGACCGGGCCGTACAGCGGTTGATGCCGCTGCTCTGATCATCGAGACTGCGCCGCATGAGCGAACGAATCCCGCACGCCACCGACGTCAGCGAACAGGTGGCGGCCATCATCGCGATGACCGCACCACCCGATCGCGACCCGCCCGGCACCATCCGCGTGCTCGCACACCGGCCCCCGATGCTGGATTCGTTCCTGCCATGGGCGCGCGTGCTCGCCCGCGAGGGCGTGGTGCCCCGTCGCGATCACGAGATCCTGGCCCTGCGGGCCTCGCTCAACTGTCGCTCGGGGTTCGAGTGGGGCGAGCACCTGCTGTTCGCTCGCGACGCGGGGCTCACCGACGATGAGATCGACCAGATCGTCGCGGGCGCGACCGACCCGCGCTGGTCGCCGAGCGACGCCGCGCTCGTGAGCGCCGCCGATCAACTGCACCGGGGGTGCGAGATAGACGACGACACCTGGACCGCGCTCGGCGCCCACTACGACGCACCGCAGCTGGTCGAGATCGTCTACATCGTCGGGCAGTACACGATGCTGTCGATGGTGGCGAACGGGTTGCGGGTCGACGTGCCTGCGTTGTTTCGACCGTTACCCGACTGATCGGGTCGCCGGCCCTACCGGGCCAGCATGCCGAGGATCTCGCGGGCCTGGGCGCTGGTGGCCACCGGTCGGCCGAGCTCCTCGCACAGCGCAACCGCCCGCTGCACCTGCTCGACGTTGCCCGGCCCGTCGCCGAAGTCCTCGAGCCCGACCCGCAGGTGCCCGCCCCGTTCGACGGTGAGCCGCGCAATGGGCGTGTCGAGGATGGATCCGCCGAGCACGGTGGATCCCCACGGCAGGTCGACGTCGTCGAGCATCGCGCAATAGAGGTCGAGGGCTTCGACGATCGGTGGCGCGGAGAACGTGGGCATCCCCCCGCCGAAGTAGCCCCCACCGGAGAAGTAGAACTTGGTCAACGACCGCGGCGCGAGGTGACCGGTGGCTTCGTACAGCAGCACCATGCGCAAGAACCCGGGCTCGTAGATCGCGAAGCTCGGGCCGATGCCCGTGTCGCGGCACAGCTCCATCATGTACTTGATGTCGGCGGGGCTGTTCACGTACACGTAGGTTCCGTCGGGTGGGCCCGAGGGCGTGGAGCCGGCCAGGTTCACCGAGCCCGGATCGATGACGCCCATGTCGATCAGGCCTTCGTCGACCAGCAACCGGTGGTGGTCATAGCGCTCGGCGATGGTGCTGCCCGATCCCATGGTGGGATAGAGCACCGCATCGGGCCGAGCGGCCCGCATGGTGCGCAGCGACTCGGCGTAGAGCTCGGCTGCTTCGTCGAAGGGCAACCCACCCTGCGCCGTGTGCATGTGCACGATGCAGGCGCCCGCGTCGAGCGACGCGATGGCCTGCTCGGCGATCTCGTCGGGCGATTCGGGCGCCAGCGGGTTGCGGGACTTCTTGGTGACGCCGTTGACCGCGACCTCGATCATGCATGGCGTTGCTGTGGACATGCGGTTCCCCCTGCAGCAGCGATGGCCGTTCATCGGTGCGGGGTTCACCGTACGCGCCCGGACCCGTATGATGCTCAGCCATGTGGACCGAAGCCCGCCGGCGAGCGATCGTGGTCGCCGCTGCCGTCCTGTTCGCCGCAACCGCATGCAGCGGGGACGATACCGACAGCTCGTCGGCCGGCCCCAGCACCACGTCGACCACGACCAGCACCACCACGTCGACCACCAGCACCACGACCACCACGTCGCCGCCCACGACCACCACGTCACCCCCGACGACGACCGCGCCACCGCCTCCCGCCACGGCGGCACCGCCTCCGCGGCCCACCGCGCCGCCGTCCACCGCTCGTCCGGTGGCGCCCTATGCCGGTGACCCCGACACGTTCCGCCAGCCCATGAACGGCCGGGTCTACGTCACGCTGGCGTGGGACTGCGGCGGCTGCGTCACCGAGCTCGGCAGCAAGCACCACCCGGCCATCGACTACAAGTCACGCGACGACGACACCATCGTCGCGGCCGGCCACGGCGTCGTGGTGCGGTTCAACGACGCATGCGACTCGCCATCGCGCGGCTGCGGCGAGAGCATGGGCAACTCGGTGTTCCTGCGCCACACCCTGGCCGACGGTTCGGTGATCTTCACCTTCTACGCGCACCTCGCCGAGCTCGACCCGGCGGTCACCATGGGTGCATGCCTCGCCCAGGGCCAGCGCGTCGGTCTCATGGGCAACTCGGGCATCGGCTCGGCCGCGCACCTCCATTTCGCCTTCCAGACCGAGCCCGAGATCCTCCAATACACCACCGCATCGTCGTACGAGTCGGGGTCGCGAAACCCCGACGACTACTACGGCACGGTCAAGGTGCAACGCTGCGGCTGATCGCGTAGGTTCCGGGCCATGGGCCTTCCTGAACCTCCCCCGCTCGGCGCCTCGGCGCTTCCCTCCGGCACCTTCGACGGTCAGACGGTGCTCGTCACCGGCGGCGGAACGGGCATCGGCAAGGCCATCGCCACCGAGTTCGCACGGCTCGGCGCCAACATCGCGATCCTGTCGCGCAAGCCTGACCACCTCGAGGCCGGCGTTGCGGCGATCGAGGAGGTCGGCGCCCCCGTGGTGGCCGTCGGTTGCGACATCCGCGACCCCGACAGCATCGTCGCGGCCTACGACACCATCACCGAGAAGTTCGCGCTGCCCACCGTGCTCATCAACAACGCGGCGGCGAACTTCCCCGTGCCCACCGAGGACATGTCGCCCAACGCGTGGCGAACCGTCATCGACATCACGCTCAACGGCACGTTCTTCATGACCCGTGAGTTCGCCCGCCGGCACATGCGTGAAGGCTCCCCGGGCTCGGTGGTCAACATCGGCGCGTCCTACGCGTGGACCGGCGGCCCGGGGTTCGCCCACTCCGCGGCGGCCAAGGCCGGCGTCAAGAACATGGTCGAGACGCTGTCGGTCGAGTGGGGGCCGTACGGCATCCAGATCAACGGCCTCGTGCCGGGCCTGTTCCCCCACGAGGACATGACCGCCGACATCCTCAGCAACCTCGATCGCACCAACGAGAAGGATCCCTGCCAACCCGCGATGCGCGTCGGCCGCTTGCGCGAGATGGGCTGGGCCGCGACGTTCCTGGCGTCGCCGTACGCCAGCTTCATCTCGGGCTGCACGCTCGTGGTCGACGGCGCGAACTGGCAGCGCCGCTTCATGACGAACGCGCCGGTGGTCACGATCCGCGATCAGATGGCCCGCGGTCCCTTCGAGGGCTGAGCCCTCGAAGCGACGACAGAGCGAGGGCTGAGCCCAGCCTTTTCAGTCCTCCAGGCGGAAGCCGACCTTCATGGTGACCTGATAGTGGCCGATCGCCCCGTCGGTCAGATGGCCGCGGACGTTGGTGACCTCGAACCAATCGAGGTTGCGGAGGCTCTTCGATGCCTTGGCGATGCCGTTGCGGATCGCGTCGTCCATCGAGTCCTCGGACGTGCCGACGATCTCGGTGAGCTTGTACGTGTGTGCGGTCATTGGGTGCCCCTTCGTCGGGATCCTGCTACCCGGAGCGTCGCCCACCCGAACATCGAACTCAGCGCAAGATGGCGATCAACACCGTCAACGACGCGACCGACAGCAACGTCGTGACGATCACGGTGCGCACGGCCAGCGTCGGCTTGCCACCCAGCTCGACGGCGAGGATCGTCGTCATCACCGCCGTGGGCATGCCCGCCATCATGATCGACGTGTCGTTCGCGATGCCCCCGAGCCCGAGCAGCGCGCCGGCGGGCCACGCCACCAGCGGACCGAGCACGAGTCGGTTGACGCTCGTGGCCAACGGATCCGCGAGGTCGTCGAGGCGGGGCCGGTGGAACTGCAACCCGAGGATGACGAGCATGCACGGGATCGATGCCTGCCCGAGGGTCCGTGCCGATTCGGCGATCACCACCGGCAGGCGAACGTCGGCGATGTTGACGAGCGCGCCCAGCACGGTCGCGTAGATCGAGGGGTACCGCAGCGGCGCGGTGAACGCACGGCGTCGTGACTGTGCGCCACTCGCCAGCGAACCGAGCGCAATGCCCGCGGAAGACCACAGGACCACGCCGGTGACGAAGATGAGCACGGCCGTCTGGAGGCCGACGTCGCCGAACGCGAGCGCGGCCATGGGCAGACCCATGTTGCCCTGGTTGACGACCGAGGCGGTGAGGATGTTGGTGGCGCGGGTGGCCGGGTCGGCGCGGCGCGCCACGCCCCACAGCCATGCGGCCAGCGCGTTCGCGGCGAAGACGATGACCGCCACGCCGACGAGCCGGCCGATGTCGCCCGCCGCCAGCTCGATCTCGGCGATCGACATGAACACCAGGCACGGCGAGAACAGGTGGAAGACGGCCTTCGAGAACGTCTCGACCGAGAAGTTCAACCGGTTGCCGACGATGCCGCCCACGGCCGCGACGAGCAGCACGGGGAGGACGACTTCGAGCAGCACGTCGAGCACGGCCGCCGACCCTAAACCGTGGCGTCAGGTGGTGCGGTAGTTCGGTTCGCGCTCGTCGGCGCGCGCGGCCTTGAACTCGGCGAAGTCCTCGCTCTTGTACACGAGCATCTGTTGCACGAGCTCGTCGTGCAGCGACTTGGTCACGAGCGGGGTGGCGATGTCGTTCATGTTCTGGCGCCACGCGCGCACGGCGAGCGGTGGCAGTGCGGCGATGCTCTGCGCGACCTCCATGGCCACGGTGTCGAGCTCGTCGCGGGGCACCACACGCGACACCACGCCGTGGCGGAACGCCTCGTCGGCGTCCATCACCCGACCGGTCAGCACGAGGTCGGTGACGATGCCGTGTCCGCACATCTGGAACAAGCGGGCGGTGCCCCCGGAGTCGGGGATGAGACCGTGCGCGAGCTCGGGCAGCCGGAACTTCGCGTCGTCGGCGGCGATGCGCATGTCGCACAGCAGCGTGCGCTCGAACGAGCCACCGATGGCCCAACCCTGGATCGCACAGACGATCGGGATCTTCGGTGGCACCAGGGTCTCATGGGTGGCCGCGTGGCCGGCGTGGATGTAGTGGTAGTCGCTCGAACCGGGGGGCCGGTTGCCGAGCTCGCTCACGTCGCGGCCGGCGGAGAACGCCCGGCCCTCGGCTCGCCACAGGATGCAACGCAGCTCGGTGTTCGCGAGCAGTTCGCGGAGGGCGTCGAAGAACTCCTCGTCCATGACGTTGCTCATGGCGTTCAGGCGATCGGGCCGGTCGAGCGTGAGCACGCCCACGCGGCCGACGACCTCGGTGCGGACGAAGGTGCGAGTGGCCGGTGAATCGGAGGACGGCGAAGCGACAGTCATGGCGGCGAACGTAGCAACCCGAGCGCGCGCTGCGGGTAACGTCGCGACGTGGATGATCATCCTGCTGGCCATCGCCGCCTGACCCTGTGTCCGACGGCTCACCCCCGCCCCGTCGCGGGTAGCCTGGTGTGACACCGTTACGTGACCGAGGGGGCCCCATGGCCGAGCAGTTCGATCTCCTGATCACCGGAGGGACGCTGGTCGACGGCACCGGCGCACCGGCCCGCACCGGCGACCTCGCCATCCGCGACGGAGTCATCGTCGCGATCGGCGACCACCTCGACGGGTCGGCGCACGAGCACATCGACGCCACCGGTCTGCTCGTCACGCCGGGCTTCGTCGACGTGCACACCCACTACGACGGCCAGGCCACCTGGGACTCGCTGCTCGAGCCCTCGTCGAACCACGGCGTGACCACGCTCGTCATGGGCAACTGCGGGGTCGGTTTCGCACCGGTGGCGCCGGGCAAGGAGACGTGGCTCATCGAGCTCATGGAGGCGGTCGAGGACATCCCTGGTGCCGCGCTGAGCGAAGGCATGACGTGGGGATGGGAGACGTTCCCGCAATACCTCGACGCGCTCGAACAGCGCGAATGGTCGGTCGACGTCGCGGCGCAGATCCCGCACGCCGCGCTGCGCGCCTACGTCATGGGCCAACGCGGCGCCGACAACGAGGACGCGACCGACGACGACATCGCCCGCATGGCCGCCCTCGTGCGCGAGGTGGTGAAGCCCAGAGCTCCTGCGTCGATCGCTTCGCGCACGAGGGCGGCCATGCGCGCGATGTCGTCGTCGGTCGCGACCTCGCCGCCGAGAGCGCGCGCGCCCATCACATTGACTCGCACCGCGTCGTGCGGAATTTGTAGTGCGAAATCGATCGCGTGCGG
>JBKJKR010000094.1:0-2559 GCA_046597135.1 Acidimicrobiales bacterium
CCACGGCTCGGAGCTCGTCGGGCGCGATCGAGACCGTGTGCTTGGGCGTCAGCACGCCGTGCCCGCCGGTCACGTAGATCTTGATGATCTTTGCGCCGCGCTTGATCTCGTCGCGGGTGGCCTTGCGGAACTCCTCAGGGCCGTCGCAGATGCGCACGGCGCCGAGCGCGGACGCTTCCCACCACCACGGCACCACGTCGTTGCTGTCGGCCGACGCAATGAGGTCGCGCGACGCCGGGCAGACCCGGGGGCCGATGACGAGCCCGGCGCGAACCGCCGCCGCGAGCGATGCATCGACGTCGAACGCACAGCTCGCACCGACGATGCTCGTGAAGCCGGCGGCCAGTGCGAGACGGGCGTTCACCAACGCCTGGTACGCCTGATACGCGGGAGGGTTCTCGAGCCCGAACGGCAGCTGGGTGCCACCGACGTCGTGATAGGTGGTGTGGAAGTGCCCGCTCGTCATGCCGGGCATCAAGGTGCGACCGCGGAGATCGACGATCTCGTCGTCGGCCTCGTGCGGGGGTGGCGCGCCGACCGAACTGATCGTGTTCGCGTCGACCAGCACCACGGTGCCGTCGGGCAACACGCGGTCGCCGTCGAACACCTTGCCATTCGTGAACACGATGCGGCCCATGTTTCCCCCAATCAGCCGGCGCCCGACGAGCTTCCCATGCTCGAAGTATCGCCGTGAGCAAAGCTACGCCCTCCCGCTCGGGGTGTCAGCCGTGGGGCCGGTAGCCTGCGCGCCGATGAACGACACCTCACTCGAGACCTTCGATGACGAAAAGATCGGCTGGACCATCCAGCGCGTCCTGGGTGTCGTCGTCGTCGTGGCGCTGTTCGCGTTCTGGATCTGGGCGTTCAGCCCGTGGGCCCCGAACGACAAGGCCGACGGCATCACCGACAAGGCGTTCCTCGACCACGCCAATGCGTCGTGCGGCACCATGCAGGACGAGTTGAACGCGCTGCCTCGCGCCCTCGAGACCACCACCGCAACCGCTCGCGCCGACGTCATCGCCCGGTCGAAGGCGCCGCTGGAGGCGATGATCACCGACATACGCGGGGCAGCCTCGTCGTTGCAGGGCCGCGATGCCGACCTCGTCGGACAATGGCTCGAGGACTGGCAGACCTACTCGAACGACCGTCAGGCATACGCCGTGGCCTTGCGGACCGACGAGCGGGCGCTCTTCACCGTGACCCAACGGGGCACCGGTCAGATCACGAAGACCATGGACGGCTTCTCGCGCGTCAACGATCTGGCGAACTGCCTGGTTCCGACCGACGTCTGATCGTCTCGGCGATCACTGCGCCGCCAGATGTTCTGCGGCGGCCGCGCGACCGGCGGCCACCAGGCGGGTGACGCTCTCGTCGACGTCGAGCGTGTCGAGATCCGCGACGGCGCACCACCGCAGCGCAGTGGACTCGTGATTGCCCTGCATCGCCGCGTCTGGAGGGGCGAGCACGAGGAACCGGACATCAAGGTGGCGGTGCGGCGGTTCGCGCGGCGGTGAAACGACATGGATGTCGATGTCGATGGCCGGCACCATCACCTGCAGGCCGACGATGCCTGTCTCCTCGCATGCTTCACGCAACGCGACCGCCGCGAGGTTCGCGTCACCGTCGGCGTGCCCACCCGGTTGCAGCCACTTGCGCAGCTTGGTGTGGTGCAGCATCACGAAGCGATCGCGACTCGCGTCATACACGAACGCGGACCCCGTCAGATGACCCGGCTCACACGTTCGGCGCAACGCATCGTCATGCTCGTCGATGAACGCGAGCACCTCGGCACGGGTGGCCGAGACCGCCGGAGCGCCACATCCCTCGACCTGCGAGCGAGCGACCGCGAGGTCGTCGCTCGCCCCGAGCTCATGCGGTTCAAGGATGCACACCATCATCTCCGGAGGACCTTCGTCGGCGACACGTTCGGATCGCCGGCAACGTACCAGCGCCACGGGAGCTCGACTCCCCGCGACAGTCCGATCCGCTCGCCGTTCATCGGCTCGGCGGGTGGTCGGACGCCGTCATCGATCACCCGTATCGGACTTCGGGCTCCCACGATGTCGGCGCCGTCGTCGGTGCCGGAGAGGCCGAGTGCCTGGCACAGCTTGGCGGGCCCGTTGCACAGGTCGCGGTCACGGCGCGCAGCGGGTCGAGCGGCGCGCATTGCATCGAGTCCGCGCAGTGGCGCAAGGGCGCGGATCAGCACGGCACCGGCCTCGCCGTCGGTTCGGCACACGACGTTCGCGCACCAGTGCATCCCGTAGGTGAAGTAGACGTAGAGATGACCCGGCGGGCCGAACATCACCCGCGTGCGCGGGGTAGGCCCGCGGTACGCGTGGCTACCCGGATCATTGGAACCGTCATACGCCTCGACCTCGACGATGCGGCCGGCCCCACGCGGAGTGACCAGCACCTTGTTGAGCAGCTCGGGCGCGACGACCAGCGGGTCGCGTGCGTAGAACGAGCGCGCCGGCGTGCGCTCGCTCACGACAAGTGCGTGCGCTCGTTCTACGCACGCGACCCGCTGGTCGTCGCGCCCGAGCTGCTCAACAAGGT
>JBKJKR010000200.1:0-2517 GCA_046597135.1 Acidimicrobiales bacterium
GAGCGCAGCAGCGACGTCGGAGGCGAGCTCATCCCAGAGCGCGGCCACGTCACGGGTCCGAACCGCCTGCAACTCGGATGCTCGGTCGGTGAGATCGACCAGAGGCGTGGTGAGGAAGGCCTCGAGCGCGGTCGGCTCGACTACCCCGGAACCCAACTCGTCGAGTGGCTCGCCGGAGAACAGCCGATCGCGGATGACCTTGAGCGGCAGGTAGTTGTCCCGTTGCTGGGTGAGGATCCAGCGGATCCGATCGAAATCGGTCTGGTAGAACCGCCGATAGCCGGAGGGCGTGCGCTCCGGATTGATGAGACCTTGGCTCTCGAGGAAGCGGATCTTCGAGATCGTGACGTCGGGGAACTCGTCGCGCAACAACGCGAGCACCTCGCCGATCGAACGATGTAGTTCGCTCACCGGTGTACCGCCTGCAGACGTGCTCAATGCTTCGTGCCGTGGAAGAACGCGAGCTTGAACTTGCCGATCTGGAGCTCGTCGCCATCGTCGAGGTCGGCCTCGTCGATGCGCTCGCGATTGAGATAGGTGCCGTTGAGCGAGCTCACATCCCGGATGGCGTAGTGGCTGCCGGTGTGCGCCAGTTCGGCGTGGTAGCGCGACACGGTGATGTCGTCGAGAAAGATCTCACTGTCGGGGTGGCGGCCGATGGTGATTCGGTCGGCGTCGAGCGCGTAGCGCGCGCCGAGGTTGGGCCCACGGGTGACGATCAGCAGGCCCTGGGACTCGGAGAACTGGGCGCGGTCGGGACCGAACTCGTCGGCCACCTCGACCACCTCGTGGGCGAGCGTGTCGGTGCGGGGGTCGGCGTCGAGTGCGTTGCCGCACGAGGAGCAGAACTTGGCCCCCTCCTGGTTCTGGTGGCCGCACGCGCGGCACAGTGGACCCCCGCTGGACACGTCAGCCCCCGATGAGTGCGCCGTAGGACGCCGCGTCGAGCAACGCGTCGAGCTGCGTGGGATCATCGGGGGTGATCACGCAGATCCACCCGTCGCCGTAGGGGTCCTCGTTGAGCTTCTGTGGTTCGTCGGTCAGGTCACCGTTGATCTCGATGACCGTGCCCGTGAGTGGTGCGTACAGCTCGGAAACGGACTTCGTGGACTCGACCTCGCCGAAGCTCGTACCGAGCTCGACGCGGTCGCCGACCGCCGGCAGATCGACGTAGACCACATCGCCCAGCGCATCTTGTGCGTAGTCGGTGATTCCCACACGCACGCGGTCGGGTGCTTCGACCTGTGCCCACTCGTGGTCACTCGAATAGCGCAGGTCGGCGGGAACGTTCATCCCCGAAACGCTACCGGATCGGCGACGCAGTATCGGAGTCCGACGCGCGACGCGCCCGGCCGTCGGCCAGTGCGCGACGAGCGAGGGGCACGTACTCCGACAGCGTGTAGTAGCTGAGCACGAGGCCGGGGATGCCACACATCCACGCGAGCGCGCCGAAGATGCGGTCGGACGAGATGTCGGCGTGGCTCGCGAGGAAGCTCGGGAACGCGAACATCAACAGGAACGTGGCGCATTTGCCCAGCCAGGTGACGTCGATGCGACGCGCGCCCATCGCCCCGAGCACGAGCGCCGCGATCGCCACGAGCACCTCGCGGGCGAGTGCGGCGACGCCGAACCACACCGGTACGGAGTTGTCGACGAGCAACGCGACGATGCCCACGAGGAACAGGAGGCGGTCGGCGGTGGGGTCGAGGATCTTGCCGACTTCTGACACCTGCCCGAGTCGGCGGGCCAGGAACCCGTCGACCCAATCGGTCGCGCCGAGCGCCCCGAGCAGCAACGCCGCGCGATACCGGTCGTCCTGTGCGAACAGCAGCCACAAGAACAACGGGATGCACAGCAGTCGCACCACCGTGACCAGGTTCGCCCATGTGAAGATGTCGCGCCGATCGACCACCCACCGAGCCTACGCGACTCCCCCCACCGACCGCCGAGACCATCGCCGAGATCCCGCTGTGCTCGACGCCTAGGGTGAGGCCATGGCGAGCATCTTCACGCGCATCATCAACGGCGATATCCCGGGGCGGTTCGTGTGGCGCGACGAGCAAGCGGTTGCGTTCCTCGACGTCCGACCGCTGGCCCCCGGGCACTGCCTCGTGGTGCCGGTGCTCGAGCTCGACCGCTGGACCGATCTGCCGGCGTCGGTGGCGACGCACCTCATGGTGGTGTCGCACGCAGTGGCCAACGCGCAGCAGTTGGTGTTCGGTCCGCCGCGCGTCGGGCTCATGATCGCCGGCTTCGAGGTACCGCACGTGCACGTGCACGTGTTCCCCACCGCGGGCATGGCGGCGTTCGACTTCGCGCAGGCCGACACGTCGCCCGACCCGACCGAGCTCGACAACTACGCCATCGCCCTCAAGACCGCCCTGCGCGCCGCCGGCCACCCTGCCGTCGCGTGATCAGGGCCGTCGCCTGACCGCGTGGCTGCCTGACCGCGCAGTCGCCGACCGTGCCTCCTAGAGCAGGGTCTGCTGGGCCTCGGCGTCGGGGTCGACCGGGTCG
>JBKJKR010000223.1:0-6048 GCA_046597135.1 Acidimicrobiales bacterium
CGCGACTTGGCTTCGATGATGCGGTTCTCGATCTGGTCGCACATGCCCAGCCCGTGCCGGCCACCAATGCGGTTGGCCTCGAGCACGAGGTCGACCTTCGACGCGTACTCGGTGCCGTTCAACGCCACCGGCCAACCGTTCTCGAAGCGGATGGTGACGATCTCGGGTTCGATCGCGACGCCGGTGTCCCAGTGCTTGACGCCCATGATCGGCTCGACGATCTCCATGGAGGTCTCGAGGAACTCGAGCGTCTTGGCCTCGTGCGTGGCGCCCCAGATGTTGGCGTCGGTGGAGTACGCCTTCTCGGAGCTGGCCCGGTACGGCAGGTCGCGTGCGAGGAGCCACTCGCTCATCTCGGCGCGGCCACCGAGCTCGTCGACGAACGACTGGTCGAGCCACGGCTTGTAGATGCGGAGGTTCTCGTTGACGAGCAGCCCGTAGCGGTAGAACCGCTCGATGTCGTTGCCCTTGTAGGTGGAGCCGTCACCCCACACGTCGACCGAGTCGGCGTGCATGGCGCGCACCAGCAACGTGCCGGTGACCGCACGGCCGAGTGGCGTGGTGTTGAAGTACGTCTTGCCCGCGGTGGTGATGTGGAACGCGCCGCACTGCAGCGCCACGAGCCCTTCGTGCACGAGCTCCTCGCGGCAATCCACGAGGCGGGCGATCTCGGCGCCGTATTGCTTGGCGCGCTCGGGGATGGACTCGAGATCGGTCTCGTCGGGTTGACCGAGATCAGCGGTGTAGGCGCACGGGATCGCGCCTTTCTCCCGCATCCACGCCACGGCGACCGACGTGTCGAGGCCTCCCGAGAATGCGATGCCGACGCGCTCGCCGAGTGGAAGTGACGTGAGGACCTTGCCCATGGCGCCCACCGTACCGAACGGCCGCAGCCTGCCCTCAGCCGGGCCGGTAAGGTCGGTTGCGTGACTGATCTGAACGAGCTCTGCGACGACCTGGTCGCCGAGCACCACTCGCTCGACCGGCTGCTCGAACCGCTCGACGCGGCGGGATGGGCCCGGCCCACCCCGGCCAAGGGTTGGACCATTCGCGATCAGGTCGCGCACCTCTACTTCGGTGACAACCGCGCGCTGCTCGCGGCCACCGATCCGGCCACGTTCGTGGCGCGGCGCGACGTGGAGTACGTCGACAAGTCGAGGTTCGCGCAGGCCATGGTCGGCCCCGAGCTCGGTCCGGACGGCAGGTCCGTGTACGCCGCGTGGAAGCGCGAGCGGGCCGCCTTCGTGGCCGCGTACCGAACGCTCGACCCGAAGGTGCGCATCGAGTGGTACGGGCCGCCCATGAGCCCGCTGTCAAAGGTCACGGCTCGCATCATGGAGACGTGGGCGCACGGCCAGGACATCGCCGACGCGCTCGGCGTGACGCGCGAGCCCACCGACCGGCTTCGCCACATCGCGCACATCGGGGTGGGGGCGCGACGCTTCAGCTACACGATCAACGGCCTCGACGTCGACGAGACGCCCGTGTTCGTCGAGCTGACTGCGCCGAGCGGTGCGGTTTGGACCTGGGGCGACCCGAACGCGGCGCACGACTCGGTGCGGGGCCCGGCGCTCGACTTCTGTCTCGTGGCGGTGCGGCGCCGTCACCTCGCCGACACTGCGGTCGTCGCCGAAGGCCCAGCGGCTGCGGCCTGGCTCGCGATCGCTCAGGCCTATGCCGGCCCTGGCGGCTCGGGACGTTCGGCCGGCCAGTTCTCCGCAGTGTGATCAGGCGGGGCGTTCGCCGGTGAGGGTGACGCGGTGCATGATGCGACGGTGGCCGCTGTAGTCGGGCACCGCGTAGTGCTGCGTGACGCGGTTGTCCCAGAAGGCGACCGAGCCCGGCGCCCACTTGAACCGCACCTGGAAGTCGGGCCGCTGCACGTGCTGCAGCAGGTACGGCAACAGCACATCGCTTTCTTCCTTCGTGACGCCGAGGATGCGCGTGGCGAAGTTGTTGTTGACGTACAGCGCACGTCGCCCGGTGACCGGATGGCGGCGCACCACGGGGTGCTCGACCGGGGGCCAGGCACGCCGGATCTCGTCGAGGTTCGAGCTGACGGAGTGCCCGCCGGCGATGGCCTTCTCGAGCGGCATGATCAGATCGTGCAGCGCCGTGAGACCGTCGAGCATGGTCTGCATGCGGGGCGACAACGCGTCGAACGCCGCGTACATCGAGGCCCAACACGTGTCGCCACCGAGCGGTGGTAGCTGCACGGCGCGCAGGACCGACCCGAGCGAGGGCTGCTCCATGAACGATGAGTCGGAGTGCCACGAATTGCCGCCGTCGTTCTGTGGCGTGACCTGATCGAGGATCGTCATGTCGGGGTGATCGGGATGCGACTTCGCGAACGCGTGGTGCTCGAACGGGCCGAAGCTGCCGGCGAAGCGCACGTGCTGCGCATCGGTGAGCTGTTGGTCCCGAAAGAACAGCACGAGGTGGTCGTACAGCGCCTGCTCGATGGTGGCCATGGCAATCGGGTCGTCGGGGGCCGACGCCAGGTCGACTCCCCGTACCTCGGCGCCGATGGTGGCGGTGAGTGGGACGACCTCGATGGTGCGCACGGTCATGGGGTGCTCCTTGCTCGGCGGAGCACGCTCCGTCTGTGCCGCTGCCTCGACGCTACCTGCCAGGCGCGGGGCGATCCGCCTGAGCGCTCGGTCCCGATACAAGGACGGCAAGCCCGAGCCGCTGTGCACCGGCAAGCCCGACGGCCAGATCTTGACCACGCCCAACACCGCGGACGCCAAGGTGCGCGCCGCGGTGGCCAAGGACGACACGGCCCGCAAGGCGGCGTACAAGACGCTGGCCGAGCTCTACAACAGGGACGTGCCGTCGATCATCTACGAAACGGTCATCGAGCGCGTCGCGTGGCAGAACAAGATCCACGGGGTCTACATGACCGAGTCGACGATGCTCTACCTCGACAAGACCTGGATCGAGAAGTGACTGGGTCCGGGCCGCTGACGGCAGGTGACAAAAACGTGTGACGGATGACTCATCTGAGTACAGTGGCCTGGCCAACGCGCGGGCGCTGGCACTCGGAGGGGGATTCATGAGTAGCAAACGTTCGCGGGGCCGCGCTGCGGCGCTGCTTCTCGCGGTCGGCCTGGTGGCCGCCGCGTGTGGGGACGACGGAGGCGGCGGAGGAACCGCCACCCCGACCGGCTCCACGGGCACCGGCACCACCGGCAGCACCGCATCGGCGGTCACCACCACTGCCGCCCCGCAAAAGGGCGGCTCCATCACGGTCGCGATGTTCTCCGAGACCCGCGGCCTCGACCCCACCATCGGTTCCGGTTCGGGTACCGCCGGGGGCACCGAGATGATCGCGCTGTACGACACGATCACCCGGTGGAACCCCGACACCCGCAAGTACGAGATGCGCACCGCCGACACGCTGACCTCGAACGCCGACTCGAGCGAGTGGACGTTGAAACTGAAGGCCAACATCAAGTTCCGCGACGGCACGGCGTATGACGCCGAAGCGGTCAAGTTCAACTTGGATCGCTACATCAGCACGGTGAACACGTCGACGTCGCGTTCGTGGCTGGTGTACGTGGTGGGCGAGGCGAAGAACGTCACGGTCGTCGATCCGCTGACCGTGAAGTTTGTGCTGAAGACCCCGTTCGCCGGGTTCCCGTCGATGCTGGCCCACACCCCGGGCATGATCTTGTCGCCGACCAAGCTGAAGGCGCTCGGCGACCCGACCGCGGCGGACTACAAGGCCAAGGTCGATGCGTTCAACCTCAAGCCCGAGGGCGCCGGTGCCGGTCCGTACGAGATCGTGCAGTGGACCAAGGGCGAGTCGATCATCATGAAGAAGTCGCCCTCGTTCTACGGCGGCGAGGTGTACCTCGACGAAGTCAAGTTCGTGAACCTCAACAGCTCCGACAAGAACGTCGACGGGTTGAAGACCGGCACGGTGAACGTGGCGTTCCTGCGCACGCCGCCATCGGTCGCGAACTCGAAGGCCGACAAGTCGCTCGGCGGCTTCGACTCCTTCATCCAGGGTGGCGGCATGATGCTCATGAATCAGGGCGTCAAGCTCACCTGCAAGGACGGCAAGCCCGAGCCGCTGTGCGTCGGCAAGCCCGACGGACAGATCTCGACGACACCGAACACGGCCGACGCCAAGGTGCGCGCCGCGGTGGCCGCGGCGCTCGACCCGGCGGTGATCAACACGCGCGTCAACGACGGCAAGGGCATCCCGAACAACGGGTTGTTCGACAGCAACTTCTCGTTGAACCCGGGCGTCGCGGGTGTAAAGCCCGACCTCGCGGCGGCCAAGAAGTCGCTCGACGAGGCCAAGGCCGCCGGGCATCCCGGCAACATCCGGGTGGCCTGCACCAACCAGCCCGAGCGGGTGGCGCTGGCGCAGACCCTCGAGACCCAGCTCAAGGCCGCGGGTTTCAACACCAGCGTCCGGGCCGACATCGACACCGCGACCCAGATCGGCGAGATCATCACCAAGCGCGACTTCGACCTTGGTTGCTGGGGCATGTCCATCCCGAACGACGACACCGCGATCCTCGCGCTGGTCCAGAACTTCTGGTCGGCGTCGCCCACCAACCGCGTGGGCTACGCGAGCCCGCAGTGGGACGCCGCGTTGAACGTGGCGCTCGCGGCCAAGGACGACGCGGCCAAGAAGGCGGCGTACAAGACCCTGGCCGAGCTGTGGAACAAGGACACGCCCTCGGTGATCTTCGAGACGGTCATCGAGCGGGTGGCGTTCCAGAGCAAGGTCCAAGGCGTCTACATGACGGAGAACTCGATGTTCTTCCTCGACAAGGCGTGGGTCCAGAAGTGATCTGACCCGCCCCTGACGGAAGTGGTGGCCCGGGCTTCGGCCCGGGCCACCTGCAGTTTTGGTCAATGGTGACCGACGTGTCCCGGGCTGGTCGGGCCACCGACTCGCCGGCGCTGCCAAACTCCGGCCGCTTGCGCGTCAGATCTCGACCACGCCCAACACCGCGGACCCCATGGTGCGTGTGGCCGTGGCCGCGGCGCTCGATCCGGCCGTGATCAACACGCGTATCAACGACGGCAAGGGCCTGCCCAGCAACGGGTTGCTCGACAAGAACTTCGCCGACGACCCGGGTGTGGGTGGCGTCAAGACCGACCCTGCGGCGGCCAAGAAGCGTCTACGAGACCCAGATCGAACGCGTGGCCTTCCAGCCCAAGGTTCACGGCGTCGCCCAGACCCAGAACACCATGTTGTACCTGGACAAGGCCTGGCTCGAGAAGTAACGAACTGATTCGACGAACCGGCCCGGAACCCGTGAAAGGGGCCGGGCCGGTTCTCGTTTTGCTGCCCTGTGACCCACGTCTCAGCGGCCCGTGCGGCAGCAATCACATGTACGCGGCATCCTTTCCGGGCGTGGCGCGCACAGACGCGCGCCAGCGCGGAGGGGTTCCAAATGAAGAAGCGAACAACTTGGGCGCGCACCGTTGCGTTGCTCCTGACGCTCGGCCTCGTGGCCGGAGCGTGTGGTGACGACGGTGCCTCGTCTGACGACGCGTCAGGTGACACCGGTGCCACGGCCACGGGAGGCTCGGCATCTACCACCACGCTGGCGCCGCAAAAGGGTGGCTCGATCACCGTCTCGATGTTCTCCGAGACGCGTGGCCTCGACCCGGCCGCGAGTTCGGGTTCGGGCACGGCCGGTGGCACCGAGCTCGCCGCCATCTACGACACGGTTGTCCGGTGGAACCCGGACACCCGCTCCTACGACATGCGCACCGCCGAGTCGGTCACCGCGAACGCCACGTCGAGCGAATGGACCATCAAGCTGAAGTCGGGCATCAAGTTCCGCGACGCCTCGGCGTCGTAGGCCGAACCGTCGCGGAACTTGATGCCCGACTTCAGCTTGATGGTCCACTCGCTCGCCGTGGCGTTCGAGGCGACCGACTCGGCGGTGCGCATGTCGTAGGAGCGCGTGTCCGGGTTCCACCGCACGAGGGTGTCGTAGATCTGGCTCAGCTCGGTGCCACCGGCGGTGCCGGAACCGGAGCTCGCGGCCGGGTCGAGGCCACGCGTCTCGGAGA
>JBKJKR010000233.1:0-2738 GCA_046597135.1 Acidimicrobiales bacterium
CCCGAGTACAGGGGGATCACCTTGCCGAGGTCGGCCCCGGCGCTGAAGGCGATGTCGCCGGTGCCGGTGATGATGACGGCACGCACGTGGTCGTCGCCCGCGAACTCGGTCCACGCATCGGCGAGCCGGCAGAAGGCCTCGGGGTCGAGCGCGTTGCGCTTCTCGGGGCGGTCGATCCGCACGATCGCGACGTGGCCGTCGCGATCGATCACGATCGGTGACATTGGTGTTCCTCCGCTGCGTCAGGCTCGTGTCGGTGCATCACGACGCCGGGACGAAACGCACTTCGTACATCTCGGGCCATCGTTTGCCGGTCAGCAGGAAGGTAGCGCTCGCGGTGTCGTAGGCGATGCCGTTCAACACGGCGTCGGGGTCGCTCGCGGTCGATGCCGGCCGCAGCTGTGGCACGTCGGCATGACCGGTGACCGTTCCGGTCGTGGCATCGATGCGCACGATGCGATCGGTCTGCCACACGTTTGCGTACACCGCACCCTCGACGCATTCGAGCTCGTTCAGCTTCGACACGGCGGCCCCGGCGAGCCGCACGTCGACGGTGCGCTTCGCGCTGAGCGTGCGCTCGTCGCGGATGGTCAGGCGGTCGGTGCCATCGCTGGTGACGAGCTCGTCACCGAGCGCACAGATGCCCCAGCCCTCGGCGTCGTAGTCGAGTCGCCCGACCTCGGTGAGCGTCGCAGCGTCGAGGACCAACACGACCCGTTCCTGCCAGGTGAGCACCACGAGCGAATCGCCGACCTTGGTGAGCCCCTCGGCGAACATGTCGTCGGGGAGGTCGTAGCTGCGCAGCACGCGTCCGCTGGCGCGGTCGATGGCCCGCACCGTCGAGCGGTCGTACAGACCACTCGATTCGTAGAGCACTGCGCCGTCGATCTCGAGGCCCTGGGTGAACGTGTTCGTGTCGTGCGCCCGACGCGCCACGATCTCGACGCGCCAGTTGCCGGTGTCGGTGGTGGTGCCGGTGGTGGTGGTCGTGCTGCCGCTGGATGCAGCGCGCGCCGGATCGCGGTCGGCATCGGTGCCACCGGAGCACGCAGTGAACGCCAGGAGCGTCGCGAGCGCGCACGCGAACGCGGCCCGCTTGCCCGAGGTGTGCGACCGCATGATCGGCACGTTAGATGGCGCACGGGACCCGGCAACGCCGCGCGCTCGGCGGTTCGGTAACGTCCGGCCGGATCGCGGGGCCGTCGCGGCACGCGCACTCGGGAGGAATCGACGATGGGCGAGCTCGACGGCAAGGTCGCGTTGGTGACCGGCGCGATCCGGCGTCCGTTCATGGGGGCGGCAACGGCCCGCTTGCTCGCCGCGCGCGGCGCGGCGGTGGTGTGTGCCGACAAGATCGCCGCGCCGGGCGACACCGAGCCAGATCGGGACACCACCGTCGTGCGCCCCGAGGCCCTGCAGGCGCTCGTCGACGAGCTCACGGCGCACGGACACCGCGCGGTCGCCGTCGACATCGACGCGGCCGACGACGATTCGGCACGACGTGCCGTGCGGCGGGCGGTCATGGAGTTCGGGCGCCTCGACATCTGCTGCCACCTCGGCGGGGGCACGTCGCCCGAGCGCGACCGTCCGCTCCTCGAGATCAGCCTCGAGGATTGGGACGCCACCTGTGAGCGCAACCTACGCAGCGTGTTCGTGCTGAACCGCGCCGTTGCCGAGCAGATGATCAGCCAGGGCGACGGCGGCGCGATCGTGAACCTGGGTTCGTTCGCCGCGGTGCGCCTCGGTTCCGGGCCGCCGGCCTTCAGCGCGGCGAAGGCCGGGGCCGAGGCGCTCACGAGCCTCTTCCCGAAGGAGCTCGCACCGCACGCGATCCGCGTCAACATGATCCACCCGTTGTGCGTCGACGCCGGCGACGGTCCGATGAACCCGGGCCTCTCGCGCAACGCCGAGGCGAGCGGCCGCAGCCCCGACCAGTGGATGCGCGACATGGTGCCCATGGGTCGCTACCAGTCGCCCGACGAGGTCGCCTCCGTCGTGGCGTTCCTGTGCGGCCCGGGGGCGAGCTTCACGAGCGGTCAGGCGTTCTCGGTGTCCGGTGGCGCCTGCTGACCTCACTGCGACGCGTGGTGGCCCGCCCACGGAAAGTGGCACACCGACCCGCGCCCGCTGCGCACCGTGGCGGACGCCGGTTTGTCATGGGTTGGTAATGACCGCGACGCCCCGAACGCGGGATTCTTCCGGAATCGGCCACTGAACGTGACGATCCCGGGTCCTTCTTGACAGTTCGGTTACGAAGGTGAAGGATGACGTTCGTGGAAATCCGCCCCCCGATCCCGTTCCCGATGGCCCGTCTCGAGCATGCTCGCAACGCCGGCTTTCGCGCCGAGGCTGACGTCGAGGACTGGGTGTGGGCCATGCGCCTCGAAGAAGAGCTCGACTACGACCTCTTCGCCACCGACGCCGCGGCCGCGCGTCGCCAGCGCCTCGTCGGCCGCGTTCGGGTCATCGCGCTCATCGCGGTGGTGTGCAGCCTCGTCGGCGTCATCCGCATCGGCATGGAGTACGGGCTCGGCGTCGGCCTGGTCAGCGCTTGGGCGCTGCCGGTCGTGGTGCTCGCCATCGTGCTGTCGGCCGAGAAGGTGCTGCTCCGCTTCTCCCGGTGACGATCCCCTCGTGCCAGACTGCGGGGCATGAGAATCGGTTACACCGAAGAGCACGAAGCGCTCCGCCAGGAGCTGCGCGCCTACTACGCCGACCTGCTCACGCCCGAGCTTCGG
>JBKJKR010000293.1:0-9340 GCA_046597135.1 Acidimicrobiales bacterium
CGCCGTGTTCGACCCGGCGTTGCCGGGTCGAAGGATCCCGGCGATGACTTCGTCGGTCTCCGCGATCATGGCCAACAACGGATGATGCCCATACCCGTTTTTGTAGTTCGGGCGGGCGTCTTGCTTGTCCGCTTTCGTGGTGATCAACGTCGCGTCGAAATCGATGATCAACGCGTCGCCGGCCGGGCCAGCACCCGCGGCCCACGCCCGCGCCCGCGCGGCTGCTCGTGCCGACGCGATTGCGCGTAGCTCGACCGGGCCGATCCGTTCGAAGGTCCTCCACACGGTTGCCTCAGACGCGACCGGCCCGAACATCGACCGCTGGGCACGTATCGCCGCGAGATCCGACAGACACGTCGCGCCATCCGCGAGGGCCAACACCACCTGCGCGAGCGTGCGCCCCGGGTCATGACGGCGCTGCGCGAGCTCGGCCATCGCGACGCTGAGCCCGGCGGTCAACCCCGACAGATCCGCCATCTCCGCGAGCCACACGACCCCCGCGTGAGACACCAAACCCTCGCCGTCACCGGTCACCGTCCGCGGTCGAACCAGGCTGCTACCGTGTCCCACGAAGCCCTCCGTTTCTTGGGGTCAGGGTTGATGTGTCGCAACACCAATCCTCCCAGGCCGGAGGGCTTTTCGCGAGCCTCCTCAGGACCCGCTACGAAAGATCCGGGCTAGGAGAAGCCGGACTACTGCGCCGCCGGCGATCTCGCCTCGAGCAGCGTCGCACGCAGCAGCGTGAGCAACTCGGCGACGGCGCGTCCCCGATCGGCCAGCCACAGCGAGTCGGTGACGTTCAACGCGATGGCGATGTCGTCGGCGTCGCTGTACGAGAGCTGTGTCGTGCCGCCCGCGTGACCGATCCATTGCCAGTGGTCCTGCCCGGCGTCGTCGATGGTGCACGGGCAGTAGCCGTACACCGCGGGGCCGAGCCCGGTTGCCATGTCGATGTCGTGCATCGCATCGAGCGCGGCAGCGTCGATCACCACATGGTCGCGGTAGAGCGCAATGCCCCATCTCAGGAGGTCGGCCGTGTCGGTGACGATGCCGCTCGTGGCAAAGTTGGGCTCGAGCGCGGAGGGCGGGCTGTGCGTGGTGTTCCGCAGATCCGTCGGTTCGATGAGTCGTTGCGCGAGCAGCGTGTCGAAGTCGATGCCGGTGACCTGTTCGATGAGGAAGCCCAGAACCAAGAAGTTGGTGCTGGAGTACGCGGACTTGGTGCCGGGCGCGAACTGCGAGGGATCGCGCAACGCCGCGGTGAGCGCCTTCTCGGGCGTGTCGATGGCCTCGGGCGCCGCGATGTAGGCCGTGGAGTCGCGATAGGGCACCAGACCTGAGCGATGCGTCAGCAGTTGGCGAACGGTTATGCCGGAGGCGTACGGGAAACCGGGCACCCGGTCGAGCCGAGGGAGCGGCGCATCGAGCTCGATGCGTCCTTCGGTCGCGAGTTGGAACACGAGCGCCCCCGAAAATGTCTTCGTGATGCTCGTGATGTCGAAGCGGTCGTCGACGTGCACCGCTGCGCCCCTGGAGTCGGCGCCGCTCGCGCCCTGCCACATCGCGACGCCGGGCCGCACGACGCCGATGGCGATGCCCGGCACGCTCCAGCGCGCCCGCCATTCATCGACCGACTGCTGCAACACGGCGGCCAGCGCGGCGTCGGCCTGGGGTGCGAGCGGCACGGGCGCTGCGCTCGGTGTGGCCGGCACGACGACCGACACGCGTGGCTCGGTCGCACTCGGCGCGGATGCGCCGGTGCTTGCTGAGCGTTCGAACTCGGGTCGTGGGGGCGCCTGTGAGGGCACGGGCGGCTTCTTGGAGACCTTGGCCGCGACGACGACACCCTCGCTTGCCGCGACGTCCTGGCCGCTGGACGGTTGGGTCACCAGCGCGCACCCGCCCAGCAACAGTGCGCCGGCAAGCGCGGGGACACCCACGAAGCGGTGGACCGCTCGGCGATGCGACACGAACCGTGCCAAGTCGGCGGGCGATTCGCCGGCGCTCACGAGCAGCGGGCACACGAGCAATCCGCGGCGCGCCGCCAGGTCCTCGACCCAGCCGAACGCCAGCACGCACAACATCGTGACGCTGGACATGCCCACGATCATCGCCGCCGCGTACACGCCGGGGGGAAGGTCGCCGCTCGAGGCGAGCAGTTGGTACGTGAGGATGATCGCCGTCGAGTGCCAGAGGTAGATGGTCATGGTGCGCTGGGAGATCCACCCGACGACCGAGCGACCGGCTGCGGTCATGGCGACTGCGGTGATGGGCGCACGACAAGCGAAGAACACGCACAACCACGCAGTGCCGACGAAGAGGTGGGCCGGATGCGAGTTGTTGACCACATGCAGCGGCACGGGCTGCGTCGTGATCCAGGCCGCGGATGCGATGGCGGCGAGGACGGCGCCCTGCATCCACCCACTCGCGCGGAGGTGATCGAAGCGACCGTCGCGGTGCGCGAAACCGGCCATGAGAAAGAGGCTGTACAGGGCAAGGTCGCCGACCTGCCAGAGCAGTTCCGGCGCGGCACGGATGACGAAGTCAGGGTTGCGTCCGAGTGCGTCCAGCGCGAACACGGCCACGAGCGGCGGCAGGAACGTGACGAGGCCGAAGCGGCGGAGCGCGGCGCGCAGCAGCGGGCTCAGCAGCAGGAGCCAGAACATGGCACGCACGTACCAGAGTGGCTGAGACATCCAGCCGCCCTCCCACGACGATCCTTGCGGGTCGCCGAGGGGCACGATCCAAAAGACGATGCTCCGCCACGGCACCTCGGTGCGCGGCGAGGGGTCGAGCAACCACGCGACCCGCATGGCGACGAATGCGGCTGCGGCGAAGACCCACAGCGGCACCAGCACGCGGCGGGCCCGGTCGGCCAGCACCCGGCGCCACGGCCGGCGGTCGAGCGATTTCGCGAGCAGGGAGCCCGTGACGAAGAACATCGTGGGGACCGCGGCGATCACGTAGGTGAGCACCGGTTCGCCGAACGCGTGCCAGAGCATCACGCGCAGCAGGGCGATGGTGCGGATCGTGTCGAGGAAGGGGTCCCGTGCGGAACCGGCCGTCAGGGGGTTCAGGCCTCCCGAGATCGCGCGTCGAATCGTCCGGTTGGCCTCCATGGCTCAGTGATCGGCACCGGGACGCCGAAAACCAAGGAACGGCCTCGGTGAACTTCAGGACCTTTTGCCTCTTGCAGGTGCATGTCAGTTGCTGGTCATCTACCCTTCGTGGCCGTGCGACTTCCGACACATCGCTGGTGGGCCGGAGTCGCCGTCACGCTCGTGCTGACGGCGTGTGCCCAGGCGTCGGCCGAGCCGCCGTCCACGGAGGTGGCGGGCGCCTGGGTCGAGCGCCCTGAGCAGCCGCTTTCCGTGTTCGAGTCGACCACGTCCCAGCTCGCGGCCGACGCCGCCGAGCGCCCCGCCGATCCGCCGGCGGCCACGACCACATCGACCAGCACGTCGACCAGCACATCGACCAGCACGTCGACCACGATCGCCCCGCGGCCCCGGCCCGCAGGCGAGAAGGTCGTGAGCGGGGTGATCGGGGGCGTCGAACGCCAGTGGATGCTCGTGGTCCCGGCCGGCACGGTCGAATCGCAGCGGCTGCCGCTGCTGGTCCTCCTCCACGGCGTCGGCGGCAAGGGCCCGGGCATGCGGCGGTTCGGCTTCGACAAGTTCGCGGCCGCCGCGGGGTTCATGGTGGCCTACCCCGATGCCTTCGGGGGCAGCTGGAACGACGGTCGACCCGGCATGGAGCCACTGGCCGGCGCCCCGGTCGACGACGTCGCGTTCCTCCGCGAGCTCATCGCCCGTTCGGCCGCCGAGGGGGCCGACCCCACCCGCGTCTCGATCGGCGGGTTCTCGAACGGCGCGCTCATGGCGTCGCGTGCGGCCTGCGACATCAGCGACCAGCTCGATTCGGTGGTGCTGGTGGCCGGGTCCGGTCCCCTCGACATGGCGGCACGGTGCAAGCCCAGCCGCCCGCTGCCGATGATGGTGGTGTTCGGCACGGCCGACCCCGTCGTGCCGTACGAGGGCGGTCAGGTCGCCAGCCACGCCGGGAAGTCGCGCGGTGTGGTCGCGCCGGTGCGCGAGGTGCTCGACATCTGGCGCAAGGTCGGCGGCTGCACCGGCTCCGAATCGCAGCCGATGGCCGGTACGTCACCCGCGGTGGTCCTCGTACGCGGCACGGGTTGTGGTGCCGACGTGCTGCACTACAAGGTCACCGGCGGTGGCCATGAGTGGGTCGCCAACCCGTCGTTCGACACCACCGCCGAAGCCTGGCGGTTCGTGTCGAGCCACATGAGCTGACCCCTACGGCGCTCGGTCAGCGGTAGTTGCCGGTGTGGCCGAGCGAGTAGCGACCCGGTTGGGGGTACACGGCCAACCCGTGGGGCCCGCGTCCGACGGGGATCTTCGCCAGCAGCGTCCAGTTGACGACGTCGATCGCGTAGACGACGTTGTCACTGCGTCCCGAGAGCCACAGCACCTTGCCATCGGCGGACACGCCGCCCATGTCGGGCGAACCGCCACCGGGGATCTTCCATCGCTTCACTATGGTGTGCGTCGCGACGTCGTACACGCTCACCGAGCCCGCGTTGCGGTTCGAGATGTACATGACGCTCGCGTCGCGGCTGGGGTAGATGCCGTGCGGCCCGGCATCGCTCTCGAGGAAGTTCATGACGGTGAACTTCTCGCCGTCGATCTCCCAGACGCCGTTCGCGGCCATGTCGGCCACGAGGAACCGTGAGCCGTCGGAGGCGAGGCGCACGTCCTGGGGCTGCGATGCGTTGGCCTCGAGGTTGATCGTGCCGACGACCTGCATGGTGAGCATATCGAACTTGATGAGCTGGCCCGAGAACTCGCAACTCGCGATGAAGTAGGTGCCGTCGGGCGAGAAGTCGGCGTGGTTGACCCCGCGGCACGGCACCTTGATCTTCTGCACGATGTCGAGGAGCGGCGTTTTCGGATCGCGGAACGTGATCGTCGCGTTGCGCTCCTCCATGACCATCATGTACTTGCCGTCGGGCGTGTAATAGAGGTTGTACGGCGCCTCGACCCGGATGTTCGCGCCGGGCTTGCCGGTGGCCGGGTCGACCGGCGTGAGCGTGTTGCCGGCGTTGTTGTTCACCCACAGCACCTTGAGGTCATAGGACGGCACGACGTGCTGCGCGATGGCCCCGGTGGGGTACTTGTCGATGACCTTGTAGGTGACGGGGTCGATGACCCACACGTCGGCCGATTCGTTGTGCGGCACGTACACGAGGTTCTTCGCGATCTTCGCCGCGTCGGCCAGACCCGAGACGGCGTTCGCATAGATGTTCTTCGCGTCGGTGTTGAGCGGCATGCCGGCGAGGGGCTGACGCCCCGGGAACGTGAACGGCATCGTGGTCGTCGTGGGCGGACCGCTGCTCGTGGTCGACGCGGGTGGCGAGGTGGTGGTGACCACCGGCAGCGTCGTGGAGCCACTCGGCCCGGAGGCGGTCTCGGTGGTTCCGCCGTCGCCGTCATCGCTGCAGCCGGCGAGCAGCAGGAGACCGACGAGGATGACCGCGCCGGCGCGGGAAGGGGAAGTCGATCGGTGACCGTGCATGGGGCCGCACGATAGTCGCGTCGGCTACCGCGGCTACTCAGGCGGGGCGACGAAATCGATGAGTTGCTCGACCGCGCCGATCAGCCCCGGTTCGAGGTCGGTGTACGACTGCACCTTGCCGCGAAGGTGCTTCCAGAAGGCGGCGGTCGAGTCGCGCCAACCGATCGCCTCGCACACCCCCTCCTTCCAATCCTGGCCCATCGGGATCACGGGCCATCGTTCGAGCCCCACGACCGAAGGTTTCACGGCCTGCCAGATGTCGACGTAGGGATGTCCGGTGATGAGCACGTCGGGGTGATCGATGCGCGAGGCGACCCGACGCTCCTTCGTGCCCTCGACCAGATGATCGAGCAGCACGCCGAGCCGCCGCCGCGGAGCCGGGCCGAACTGGCGCACGATCATCTCGAGATCGTCCATGCCTCCGAGGTGCTCGACCACCACGCCTTCGACGCGCAGATCGTCGCCCCACACCTTCTCGACGAGCTCGGCGTCGTGGAGGCCCTCGACGTAGATGCGGCTGGCGCGGGCGAGCCGCGCCGGAACCGAACCCAGGTCGATCGAGCCCGACGCCGTGCGCTTGGCCGCGCCGCCGTCGGCCGGCTTCGGCGGGCGGATCGCCACGGCCTTCCCTTCGTGCAGGAAGTCCCCGTCGCGCGGTCGATAGGCGTGGTCGCGTCCGTTCGCGTCACGAAGCACGATCTTCGCGGAGGCGAACGACATCAGCTTGCCGCGCACACCGGTGCCTCGGTGTTCCAGTTCGAGTCCGGGACGCGCGTGGACGCGCGGGTACTCGGCCGCTTTGCGTTTCTTCGGGTCCATGTCGATCGGACCGCTCAAGATGCCCATCGGCGGCGAACCGTAGCGCTCAGCCGACGGACAAGGCGATCGCGGGGCTGTCGATCGTGACGCGCCAGCCTTGCATGGGCGCCGGGTCGCGATGCCACTGTTCCGCCGGCGCGATGACCGAGGTCGTGCCGGCCCTGTTGCCGTACCAGATGCGGTACTCGTCGACCGACGAGAAGCCGGTGTCCTCGTTGGGGCCGAACGCCGCACCCAGGGCGAGCGTGCCGTGACCATCGCGGAGCGCGGCGGTGACCGCGCCTGTCGGACAGTCGACGGAGGCCCCTCGCTGATCGATCGTGAGCGCGAGGCGGTAGCTCGAACCGGCCTGCGCCGCGGTGTCGAGCACGCACGTCGCGTCGGCTACGCCGGTCGACATCCGCAGTACGACCACCGGTTGAGCGGCCGTGTTGCGGATGGTCACCTCGATCGGGCGCGTGGGATCGATCTCGATCCGCCGGAGCCGTTGCATGTCGGGCTCGGCCCGCTTCTCGGGCGTGTCCACCGTTTGGAACCGCCAGATCGGCCGGTCGGGGTAGCGATCGAACAGCGTGACGTTGTCGCCACCGCGATCCGCGGCGTAGAGGACGGGGTTCGACAGGTCGGGTTCGTTCATCAACCACCCCCTGGGGTGCAGGACGTACGGCCCGTCGCGGGTGATCGGCAGCACCACGACGGCGGGCCCGGCGCCGACCGCCTCGTCGATGGTCTTGTCCTCGGCGGCGATGCGCTCGGCCACGGCCTGGTTGCGGTCGATCTTGTCGGGAAGCTCGATGCCCGTGCCGACGAGCAACGCGATCACGGCGACGCTGCGCACTGCGCGTCCGTGGCGCACGCACGCATCGAGGCCCGCCGCGACGACCAAGCAGGCGGGGATCAACAACGCGAGGTAGTAGTGCGGCCCGATGGTGCGCCGGCCGAAGAAGATCAGCACGTTGCCCCAGTAGGCCAAGTAGCCGAGTGGGAACAGCACCCCTATGGCGACGAGCGCAGTGACCACCCGATCGCGCGGCATCCGCCACAGGCCGTACAGGCCGAGCGGTACGGCGGCCAGGCCACCGGTGACCCAATGAGGGAACGAGCGCAGGTTCTGACGGATGGCGATCCACGCATCGTGGAACCCGAAATCGATCACCGGTGCACCGGCGGCGATCGACCGCTTGCCGAATCCGAGGCTGTTGTCTCCACCGATCGCCCAGAGCGGGAACCGCAGCGCGTGGCCGGTCACCGCCTGGTTGTACGCGAGGCACAGCAGCACGCCGGGGATCGCGGCCAACGCCACGGTGACCACCCGACGGATCGCGTCGCTCGTTCGCGCCGGGCGGGGGATGGCGTGCATGACGACGATCACCAAGCCGAGCAGCAGCGCGTCCATCGGTCGCATGAAGAACAACAAGCCGTGCAGCAAACCGGCGGTCACGAGCCGCCTCGTGGCGTTGCCCCACGAAGCGCGCAGCACCAGCACGAGCACGGCCAGTTCGAGCAACACTGCGTAGAGGTACTCGAGGTACATGCCGCTGTGCACGAGCACGAGGGGCGCCACCGCGAACAGCGCCGCTGCGATGATCGCCTTCCGCTCGTCGCGTAATGCGGCGTGCGCGAACGCGAAGATCAGCAGCACGCACCCGGCGGTGATGGCTGCAGGCACCACCCGCATCGTCCCGAACAAAACCTCGCTGAGGGCGAGCGTCGCCGGGAAGACCGGCTGGAAGACCAGCACCTGCCGGCCGTCCTGTGGCCCCGACATCCATGGTCGGAAGAAGTCGGCGTGGGCATCGGCCGGCAGGGTGAGGGAACCGTTGGCGATGGTCTTCGCCTGGAACACGTACACCGCGTCGTCGTTGTTGGCCGACATGTTCGAGAACAGCCACTGACCGATGAGCAGGCTGGCCAAGAAGCTACACGCGGCGATCCCGCCGACGATGTACCAGGCGCGACGAGTGGGTGCCTCGGGCGATCGCACGGGGTGAGTGTACGAACGATCAGGCGTGTTCGGCGGTACGGCGAGCGGCGCGGCGGATCGTGTTCCACACCACGTCGACGGCCCGCTGGAGCTCCTCGAGGTCGCCGGTGTTGGGCACGATCGCGTCGGCGATGGCCCGCCGCTGCTCGTCGGTGGCCTGGCTGGCCATTCGGGCCCGGGCGTCGGCTTCGGTGAGTCCGCGGGCGATGAGCCGCTCGACGCGACCGACCGGATCGGCTTCGACCACGACGACGTACTCATAGATGCCGGCGCCGAGCGAGGACTCGGTGAGGACGGCCATGTCGAGCACTGCGATCGAGTCGGCCGGTAGCGCACGCAGACGGTCGACGATCTCTTCGTCGATGGCGGGGTGCGTGATCGCGTTCAGGTCGGCCAGCGCCGCCGGGTCGGAGAACACGATGCTCGCGAGTGCGGGCCGGTCGATGCGGCCGTCGGCGGCGACCACGCCGGGCCCGAAGCGCTCGATGATCGCGGGGTACGCCCGGCCGTCGGGCTCGGCGACGAGGCGACCGAGCGCGTCGCAGTCGATGACTCGGGCGCCGCGTTCGGCGAGCATGGACGCGACCGTGGTCTTGCCCGAACCGATTCCACCCGTGAGCCCCACGACGAACACGGCCGCAATCTAGTGGCGCCCGACCGGGTGGCGCGACGTGGCCGGACGGGCGATGATCGAGCGCCGGCCTGCGTCGATCCACGCTGGTCCAAAGGGGGCATGATGAAGCTCGGTCTCGGTCTCGATCTGTACCGCGGGGCGCGTCTCGAGGTACCCATCGAGAAGATCCGCCGCGCCGAGTCGCTCGGCTTCCACTCGGTGTGGACCGCCGAGGCGTACGGGAGCGACGCGTTGTCGCCGTTGGCCTACCTCGCCGCGCTCACCACCCGCATCAAGCTCGGCACGTCGGTCGTGCAGATCGCGGCGCG
>JBKJKR010000488.1:0-4447 GCA_046597135.1 Acidimicrobiales bacterium
CCGCCTTCTCGAACGTTCCCGGCGAGCCCGCCGCCACCCAGATGGGCGGGTGCGGGTCGGTGTACGGCTTGGGCAGCACGCGTCGGGTGGGCATGGAGAACGACTTGCCCTCGTACGAGTAATCGTCCTCGGCCCACATGCGCACGACCTGGGGGAGCGACTCGTCGTAGAGCTCGCGGGTCTTCTCCATGGATTCGATGCCGAAGCCGTAGACCTCGGTGGAGGACGAGCCGCGACCGGTGCCGAACTCGAAGCGTCCGTCGCCGAGGTGATCGAGCATCGCGACACGCTCGGCGATGCGCGCCGGATGGTTCACCGGCGCGGTGATGTTCATGATGGCCGAGCCGACGTGGATGCGCTCGGTGGCCGCGAGTGCGTAGCCCATGAAGGACTCGCTGGCCGACAGGTGCGAGTACTCGTCGAGGAAGTGGTGCTCGGCCGACCACGAGTACTTGAACCCGGCGCGATCGGCGATCTTGATGTACTCGAGCTCGTTGCGCAGCGTCTGGTGCTCGCTGCGGACTGCGCCGTCGCGCCAGTGCTTCGGGTGGTACATGTTGGTGAAGACGCCGAATTCCATGGCCGCGCACCATACACGGATGGCGCGCGCGGTGTGCCGGCGGTCACCGGGCGGCGGTGCCCACCTCGTACGCCTCGTCGTCGGGCTGCCCGGTCCGCTCGCGGTACGCCACCATCGTGTGCGGCCACTGGGTCACGATGCGTTGCGAGGTCCCGCCGCGGTAGTAGCCGGTGTTGCAGTTCTCGTTCCAAACCGTGACCTTGCCGATGTCGTCCTGGAGGTCGGCGTTGTACTCCTCCATGACCTCGGGGCGGACGTCGACCCACGCCAGGCCGTCACGCTGCATGCGCTCGAGTTGCCGTTGGATGTACGCCACCTGGCACTCGATCATGAACAGGATCGATCCGTTGTTGGTGTTGGGTCCGTAGAGCATGAACAGGTTCGGGAAGCCGGCCGTGGTGATGCCCAGGTAGGCCTGCGCGCCGTCGGCCCACGCGTCGGCGATGGGCCGGCCGTGGCGCCCCCGGAAATCGATGGCGGAGGCGTACCGCGTGGTCGCGAAGCCCGTACCCAGGATGATCGTGTCGAACTCCCGCTCGAGGCCGTCGACGGTGAGCACACCCTTCGGTGTGAGGCGGTCGACGGGCTCGGTCACGAGCTCGACGTTCGGCTGGTTGAAGACGGGGTAGTAGGTGTTCGAGCTGAGCGGTCGCCGACAACCCCAGGGCTCGGTCGGGGTGAGTTTGGCGCGCACCGCCGGGTCGGTCACGGTGTCGAGGTTGCGGCGGCCCGCTTCCTCGGCGGCGGCGAGCGACGCAGGGTTCGCGAACGTGATGGTGTTCTCGATCCGCTCGAAGATCTGCTCGCGTACCTCGCGCGCCGCGTCCGGGTCGGAGGCGAAGCGCGCGAGCTCCTCGGGGGTGTACGGCGTGTCCTCTTTGGGGAGCACCCAGTTCGGTGTGCGCTGGAAGATCGTCAGCTCGCCCGCGACCTCGGCCACCTTGGGCACGAACTGCACCGCGCTCGCCGCAGTTCCGATGACGGCCACCCGCTCACAGGTGAGGTCATGGCCGGCGGGCCAGCGCGCCGAGTGGAAGAGCGTGCCCTCGAACGCGTCGAGCGCGCCGATCTCGGGCATCACGAGATCGTTGAACATGCCGATCGCACTGATGACGATGTCAGCCTCGAGAGGTTCGGTCCCGTTCACGACCAGTTGCCACGCGGCGTAGCGCTCGTCCCACGTCGCCGAGGTCACGGTGGCGGAGAACCGGATCAGCGGCCGGACGTCGAAGCGGTCGACCACGTGCTCGAAGTAGCGCAGGATCTCGGGTTGCGTCGCGTACGGCCGGGTCCAATCGCTCTTGATGGCGAAGGAGAACGAGTACAGGTGCGACTGCACGTCGCATGCGGCGCCCGGGTAGCGGTTGTGGTTCCACGTGCCGCCGATGGCTTCGGACCGCTCGTAGAGGGTGAGATCGGTAAAGCCGGCCTCGCGAAGGCGAATGGCCGTGCAGATCCCTCCGGGCCCGGCACCGATCACCGCGATGCGCGGCTGACGGACACCATTGGTCGACGACATGCGTTCCTCCCCCTGGGCCCCGGCCCATGGCCGGCACCACGGCGGAAGCTACCCGCGTCGCTCGACCAGTTCCACGGCGTTGCCGTCGTCGTCTTCGACGATGCACACCTTCAGACCGGGGCGCAGTTCGGTGAGCGGCAGCTGGAAGGTGCGCCCGGCGCAGCGCGCGACGATGTCGTCGATGCCGTCGACGTCGAAGGTCATCCAACGCAGGCCGGTGGTGGCCTGAAACGGACCCGCCGGGTGAGGTGACGGAACGGCCGCGCCCGCGGGCTGCTGAAGCAGCTTCAGCACGCCACCATCGACGTCGAACATGTGCAGCGTTCGGCCCTCGATCACGGGTCGTCCGCCGACGTAGGTGAAGCCGAGCACGTCGCGATAGAAGGCCAGCGACCGGTCGAGGTCGCGGGGGACGATGCCGATCTGCACGGCTCAGCGATCCCTACGCGCGACGGTGGCGGCGGTGCGGCCGCCCTCGACCAGGAACTCGGCACCGGTGCAGTAGCTCGACTCCTCGCTCGCGAGGAACAGCACCAGATCGGCGACCTCTTCGGCCGTGCCCACGCGAGCGAGCGGCGTGTCGGCCTGCAGACCGACGAGCACGTCGAGGCTGCTCACCAACATGTCGTGGATCATGGGCGTGTCGATCGGGCCCGGGTGCACCGAGTTCACGCGGATCACCGGGCCGAGCTCGCTGGCCGCGACCTTGGTCAGACCGCGTTGGCCCCACTTCGATGCCGCGTAGTTGGCCTGGTTCGGCGATGGACGGATGGCCTGCGCGGACGAGATGTTCACGATCGACGCCGAGGCACGCGGATTCGTCGCAAGCAACGCCGTGGCGGTTTCGCGGAGCAAACCTATCGCCGCCTTGATCCCGAGGAAGTTGCCCGTGAGGTTCACCTCGAGCAGCGCGTTCCAGGCCTCGAGCGACATTGTCTCGATGGGTTGCAGGCCGCCGTAGCGCTCGCTCGTGATGCCGGCGTTGTTGACCAGCACGTGCAACCCGCCGAACTCGCGACGTGCGGTATCGACTGCGGCAGTCCACGCGTCGACGCTCGTGACGTCGAGCAGCACGGCGGCTGCCGCACCCGGTGTGGTTTCGTTGATGTCAACGGCGACGTCGCGCACCTCGGGGAGCACATCGCCCACCACGACCCGTGCACCCTCGGCGACGAACAGGCGGGCCTCGGCCGCACCCTGACCGCGTGCAGCGCCCGAGATGAGCGCCACCTTTCCCGCCAACCGACCGGCCACTGCGTCCACCTCTCCTCGGCGCTCCCCAGCAACGATGCGCGAGCGCAGGGTAGTCGGCCGCTGCGGTTCAGCCGGCGAGCCCCAGGAGCGTCCGCGTGTTGTCGCGCATGATCCGCTGCTGCGCCGGAGCGTCGAGGCCCGCAATGAGGTCGACGAACCTCGCGGGCTCCGCAAGCCCTTCGGGGTGTGGGTAGTCGGATCCGAAGAGCACGTGGTCGTCACCCATGGTCGCGACCAAGGCTTCGACATCGTCCTCGGGGTACGGCGTGAGGAAGAGATGCTGCTTGAGCACCTCGCTCGGTCGGCCACGGAAGTAGCCGCCCGGCCAGGGACCCTGGCGACCCATGCCCTTCTTCTTGTCGAGGTGCAGCATCAGGTAGTCGACCCAGTCGCTGCCGTTCTCGATGCTGACCACGTTGACGTTGGGGAAGCGGCCGAACAGGTTGTGGTACGTCAGTGCGCCGAGGGTCTGCATGAGCGGCACGTCACCGTGCAGGAAGGCCCATTGGAACGCCGACATCTTGCGCACTTCGGGGCTCGGCTCCTCACCCCAGGCCCGCCCGAACAGTTCGGAGTACCCCGAGTCACCGATGTGGAACGCCACCGGCACGCGCGCCTCGTCGAGGCGCGCCCAGAACGGGTCGAAGTGCGGATCGGCGGGGGAGCGGCCCGCGACCGGACCGGCGAGCAGGTGCACGAGACGAGCGCCCGCAGCAAGCACCCGGTCGAGCTCGCGGACCGCGAGATCGACATCGATGAGCGAGAGCATGGGTACCCCGAAGATGCGGCCCCGGTAGTCGTAGCCCCAGTCGTCCTCGAGCCACCGGTTGAAGGCGCGGAGCACCGCGTCGGTCAGCAGCGCGTCGTCGCGGATGGGGTGCTCGACGCACACGGCGAGGCTCGGCAGAAGGATGGCCGAGTCGATGCCCTGCTGATCCATGAGTGCGAGGCGATGCTGCCGGCGTTCCAGAACCGCGACGCTCGTCTCGTGCACCTGCTCGCCGGTCCGGTAGCGGGCCGCTCCCCAGCCGATCCGCACTTCGACCCGTTCTGGGCGCGCCTCGACGAGGCGCGCGTGCCGGTGGCGTTCCACA
>JBKJKR010000193.1:0-2554 GCA_046597135.1 Acidimicrobiales bacterium
ATCGATGAAGAGACCGGGACGGTAGATGAGACCGTCAGCCGTTGGCTGCAAGCCGCCGATCGTCTCGAACGTGGTCCACTCGCTGGTGGCGGTGGTCGGCAGGTAGCCGGTGCAGAACATGGCGGATCGGGCGACCTCGGCCGCCAGATAGGCCAGCGTGGTCTTGCCGGTGCCCGGGGGACCGGTGAGGATCACGTGCTTGCCGGCATCGATGGCCGCGACGAGCTGGTCGACCACGTGCTCAGGGAACTCCATGCCTGCCTTTTCGCAAACGGCGGCGAGCTCTGCGCGCGTGAAGTCACCCACGTTGTCGATGTCGGCCTGCTGACGGGGCACTTGAGTGCCGGTGCCCCAAATGGGCCGAACGGGCCGGACCGGCGGGAGCAACCTCCCGACGGGGCGGACCGACCGCCCGGCTCGATCAGACGCGGCGGCGCACGGCCGGATGGGCCAGGAAGGTCTCGGACTGCTTGGGCCGGGCTTTCACGTACCGCACGAGGTTGTCGTACATGTTCTCGCCGACCATCTCGGAGATCTCGTCGCGCAAGGTCTTCCACACGGGCTTGCGGTCGCGGAACGCCATGGAGTCGTCGGTGCACCACCAGTGGAACTCGGGGCCGCCTTCACCCCAGTCGCGTCGCTTCCATTCGCGCAGCGTGAACGTGTGGAAGCCGTTCTCGTCGGTGTGGTCGTCGAGTCGCAGCGGGAGCTGCCAGCAGACGTCGGGCTTCCAGTCGAGCGGGCGCTCGCCATGGCGCAGCGCCGCACGATGCAAGGCACAGCCGGGGCCACCAGGGAACCCTGGACGGTTGAGGAAGATGCACGCGTCGTCGACGAGCCGGCTGACCGTCTCGCCGTCGTCGTTGGTGGTGATCGGACCACCGAGCTGCTTCGACTCGCGCTTGAACTGCCAGTCGTCGGCGTCGAGTCGCTTGATGTACTTCTTGACGCGCTTGACGTCGTCCTCGCTGCTGAAGTGTGCGCCGTACGAACAGCACCCTTGTACGAGGTCGGCCGCCGGACCGTCGAGCACGCCTTCGCAACCGGCGCCGAACACACAGGTCCAGTTCGAGACGAGGAACGTGATGTCGAAAACGTATGTGTCGCCGTCGTCGTCCTCGAAGGACACCCATTCATGCATTCGCCGCACGCTAGCGGGCGCACGGTCGAGTGCTGCGCTCCCGCGCGGGCACCCCGTGCGGCGCATCGCCGACGCGCTGGGCCATGATGCACGCATGCGTCGCCGCCCGCCAACGGTTCGCAATCCGCTCGTCGTCGAGCTCGTGGCCGCGCTCGCCGCCGATCGTGTCGACGACCACGATCTCGCGCGCCGGCTGTTCGCGCGCGACGCATCGGTCATCACCGGTGGTCGCACCGGCGTGGTGTGCTTTCCCACGTCGACCGAAGAGGTGCAGGCCTGCGTGCGCATCGCATTGCGCCACGGGCGCGCGGTCGTGCCGCGCGGGTCGGGCACCGGTCTCGCCGGAGGTGCGGTTCCCTGCGACGAGCCGGTGGTCGTCGTGACCACCAAGATGAACCGCATCCTCTCGATCGACGTCGACAACCGTGTCGCGTGGGTCGAGCCCGGCGTGATCAACCTCGATCTCACGCGTGCGCTCGGTCCGCACGGCTTTCACTTCGCACCTGATCCGTCGAGCCAGCAGTCGTGCTCCATCGGCGGCAACGTCGCGAACAACTCCGGTGGCCCGCACTGCCTCGCTTACGGCGTCACGAGCGCGCACGTCGTCGCGGTCGAGGTCGTGCTGGCCGACGGCTCGCTCGTGATGCTCGGCGACCTCGAAGCAGAGCCGGCCGGTTACGACCTGCGCGGCGTCTTCGTGGGCAGCGAGGGAACCATGGGCATCGCGACCAAGATCGCGGTCCGCCTCACGCCGAACCCGCCCGTGCTGTGCACGTTGCTGCTCGACTTCGCCACGGTGCGCGACGCCGCATCAGCGGTCAGCGGCATCATCGCGGAGGGCGTGGTGCCGGCGGCCATCGAGATGATGGATGCCGCCATCACCCAGGCAGTAGAGCAGTACGTGGGCGCCGGCTACCCGATGGACGCAGCCGCGGTGCTCCTGGTCGAGGTCGACGGCCTCGCCGGAGGTGTCGATGCAGAACGGGCCATCATCGAGCGAGTGGGTCGGGCGAACAACGCGCGCACCGTGCGCGTCGCGGCGAACGACGCCGAACGGGCGTTGCTGTGGAAGGGCCGCAAGACGGCGTTCGGCGCCATCGCCCGCATCAAGCCCAACTACTACCTCCACGACACCGTGATCCCCCGCACCAAGCTCGTCGAGGTGCTCGAAGCCGTGTACGAGATCGCCGAGCGCCACGATCTTCTGGTGATGAACGTGTTCCACGCGGGCGACGGCAACCTGCATCCGTTGCTCGTGTACGACGCACGCGAGCCGGGCATCCTCGAGCGCGTGCACCAGGCCGGGGCCGAGATCGTCGCAGTGTCACTCGCCGCGGGTGGCGTGCTGTCGGCCGATGCCGTGCTCGCCCGACAGCACGCCACCCGCGGCGAGTGACACTGCGACGATCTCGG
>JBKJKR010000468.1:0-4622 GCA_046597135.1 Acidimicrobiales bacterium
GGGGAACTCGCCGAGCCCGATGCGCATCAGGCGTTCGGAGTGCGCCAAGTGCCCCTCGATCCCGTCGACCAACCCGGCCTGGCCGTACTCGTCGATCAGCGACGTCATGCGGCGCGCCGCAACGTTCGCGCCCGCGATCAACGCCCGAAGGTCACCGATGGTCGCTCCGGGCAGCCGACTGTTGGCCGCGATGATCGAGAGCAGTTGCTGATCAAGTCCGTCGATGGTGCCGATGCGAACCGGCGGGAGCTGCAGCCCTTCCTGGTAGACGTCGGTCGCGAGCGCGCTCACGCCCGCTGCTGCGGAACCTCCGAGATCGAGGATGTGGATGAGCGTCGCCGCGAACCAGCACGGCACACCGTCGGCGAAGATCGGTTTGAACACCAAGATGTCGTTGGCGTGGATGCCGCCGCGGTACACGTCGTTCATGCAGTAGATGTCGCCGTCGCGCATCGTGTTCAGCGGGAACGTTTCGAGCACCGCAGGCAGCGAACACCGGAGGCTCGCGGAGTGCAGCAACGTCGTGGCCATCGATTGCGCGACCAGCCGACCTCGAGCGTCCAACAGCGCGGCTGACGCATCGGATCCTTCGACGACGAAGGCCGAATGCGCGGCGCGCACAACGACGATGCTCGCCTCCTCGGCTGCAGCGACGAGCGCGCTGCGCAACACCTCGCCGGTCAGTGGATCGATGGTCACGTGCCGCCTCCTGCGGGCCGGAGCAACAACGATCGGCTCGTGTGCACAGAGGCGGTCCACCCCGGGGGAACGACGGTTGTCGAGTCGGCGGCCTCGACGATGAGCGGTCCGTCGAAGTGCTGACCGATCTCGAGGTCGTCGCGGCGAACCACCGCCGTGTCCGTGAGACCGCCGCGCTCGGGGAACCACACCGGCCGATCGCGCGGCGCCGGCCCGTCGGGCTGGTGGCGCGCCTCGTCGTGGAGCGTGGCCGCGACCGGAAGACGGACCTGCGAGCGAAAGCTCACGAGCTCGACCGCACCACGCACGTCGAGCCCGAAGACCCGGCGGTAGTCGTCCAAGAAGGTCTGTTCGAGCGCGTCGAGCGCCCGTGCATCGAGTGACCCGTCCGGCACGGCCACCTCGAGCTCGTGGGCCTGGCCGACGAACCGCATGGCCACGGTCCGTTCGACGTCGAGCTCTCGATGATCCACCTCGAGATCCGCGGCCGCCGCTTCGGTCAGGCCGTCGAACATCTGTTGGAGATCACGTGCGTCGGCGTCGGCCAACGGCACCAGCGCGGTGCGCGACCGCTCCGTGAGGAGATCGGTGCGAACCAGGCCCACCGCGGAGCCGACACCGGCGTGCGGGGGCACGATCACCTCACGCATCTCGAAGCGCGCCGCGATCCGGCACGCGTGGATGCCCGCCGCGCCGCCGGTGGCCACCAACGTGAACCGCCGCGGATCGATGCCGCGCTGCACCGTGACCACGTGGATGGCTGCGGCCATGTCGGCATTGGCGATGTCGTGAACAGCGAAGGCGGCATCGTGGAGCGAGACCCCGAGTGGCTCGGCGATGGTCCCGGTCATGGCGTCGATCGCGGCCCGCACATCGAGGCGCATCGTGCCGCCGGCCATCGAGTCGCTCGACATGTAGCCGAGGATGAGGTTCGCATCGGTGACCGTCGGTGCCACCCCTCCCCTGCCGTAGCACGCAGGGCCCGGCGAGGCGCCGGCCGAACGTGGTCCCACGCGCACTGCACCCGCAGGATCCAACCATGCGATGGAGCCGCCACCGGAACCGACCTCGGCCAGGTCGATGGCCGGGATCTTGACGGGCGTTCCGCTGCCGGCCCGACGTCCCCCGAAGCTTCCCTTGCCACCGACGATGAAGTCATGGGTGATCTGTGGTCGGCCGTCGCGGACCAACGCGGCCTTCGCGGTGGTGCCGCCCATGTCGAACGCGACGATCTGGTCGGCTCCACAGTCGGCGCCGAAGCGCGCCGCGGCGATCACGCCGGCCGCGGGCCCGGATTCGATCGTGTGCACCGGGAGGCTCGCGGCGAGCGCCGCCGGCATGACCCCGCCTGCGGACTCCATGACGAAGATCGGCGCGTGCACCCCGGCCTGGGCGAGCGACGCGGCGAGCGACCGCAGGTAGTCGCTCATGACCGGCCCGACGTACGCGGACATCACGGTCGTGGTCAGCCGCTCGAACTCGCGCATCTCGGGCAACACGGACGCCGACGTGATGATCGGGACGTGAGGTCCGAGTCGCGCCCGGCAGATCGCGGCCATGGCCAACTCGTGCCGGTCGTCGACGTAGCTGTTGAGGAAGCAGATCGCGACACCGGCGACGTCGAGCGCGGCAAGAGCATCGGCGACCTGTGTCGCCTGGTCGACGTCGAAGGCGACGAGTGCCTCACCGTTGGCCCGAATGCGGCCAGGCACTTCGAAGGTGTGGCTGAGCGGCACGATCGGCTCGGGCTGGGCGCCCCACAGGTCGTAGCGCTCCTCTTCGACGCGTCCGTCTCTGCCAAGCGCCAAGAGCGAACGGTAGCCGTCTGTGGTGATGAGCGCGATCGCCGCTCCACGCCGCTCGAGGATGACGTTCGTGGCCAGCGTGGTTCCGTGGACCACGCGCTCGACCGAGGCCGGGTTCACATCGGCTGCGGCGAGCACGCGACGAACACACTCGATGAAACCCTGCACCGGGTCGGCAGGTGTCGTGAGCACCTTGGCCGTGAACAGTCCGGACGGGGTCGAGAGAACTGCGTCGGTGAACGTGCCGCCGATGTCCACCGCCACCACAGTCCGGCTGCCCGTCGTCACGGGCACAACCATTTCACATCCACTCGCGAATCACCCCGGTCGAATGCGAACTCACCTTCACCCACAGCCTCGCCGCGATTGCGCCACGATCAACAAAGGAACCGTCAACTGAACTCGCGGCAAACCCGGTGGTTCTCGCCGGCGCACCGCACGGTTGCAACGTCAGTCACCCTGACGCGTTCAACGCCGCACTCGTCGCATTCCTGGCGAAGTAGTCGTGAGGGTCAGGCTGCTGTCGGTCGCCTGCTCCACACCACCAGGAGCACGCCGAGTCCGAAGAGCCCCAGTGCCGCAAGCAGCCTCGGCATCGGCGTCGAGCCGGTGAACGCCAGTACGTCTTGTGCATCGAGCAGCTCGACGCCGAGCGACACCGCTCGCCGTTCACCGTCGGAACGCGTGCCCGAGACGACGATCGTATGTTCCCCGGCCGGGAGGGCCGGGGTGTCCACCACGACGCGGAACGTGCCGTCGGCACCGGCGGCGACGTCGGCAAGCAGCGTGGGGGTCGAGTGGAGCACGACCTGGACGCGCGAACCTGGGAGGAAGCCACTTCCGTCGACCTCGATCGTACGACCTACCTCGATCTGCAGGTTCGTCCCGGCCTGCAACCTCGTCGGATCCCCGACGGTCACCGCGAGTCCGCCGGCTTCGAGCAGCGAGCGCCCGCCGAACAGCCGCACGTCGACGTCGATCACGCCGCCGTACGGGTCGACCATACGCGCGGTGCCGGTCGAAAGGCCGCTGGCCTCGGGCCGCGACGAGGGATCAGCCGAAGCGTCATGCGTGGAGGCGGCCACCTCGCCGATCCTGTTTCGGACGTGATGCAGGGCCGCGGCCGCGCCGAGGACCGAACTCGCGACGAACGGGGCGGAGCCTTTCCGCAGCACCATGACTACCCGCTGAAGGGCTCGCTCACCCACGCTTCACGGCGTTCCGTCGACCCTCGATCGAGGCGACCATGGATGCACACGCATGCTCAAGATTTGCGACCGCCGTGTCGATGGGGAGGAGAGCGGACAGACCCGACCGACGCGTCACCAGGAGACTCCTCGAGATGTCGATCACACCTATGTCAGCGGGGGGCATGACGTGAGCCCGACCGAAGCGGACACCCGCCCCGCTGAACGAGGCGAATCGGCGAGCATGCTGACGCTACGTTCGTACGCCTTCGAACGCCTGAGTGCCATCGCCGCCGTGCTCGACGACTTCGGAACGATCGTCGACACCAACGAGGCCTGGCGTCTCTTCTGCGAGTTGAACGAAGGTTCGGCTGGCTCCACGGGCGTGGGCTGCAACTACCTCGAGGTTTGCGACCGAGCAGCGCAGGCCGGTTCGAGCGACGCGGCGATCGTGGCGAAGGGCCTGCGTCAGATCCTCAGCGGGGAGCGCACGGGGTTCGATTACGACTACCCCTGCCCGTCGGAGACCGAGGACAGGTGGTTCATGATGTCCGCGGCCGCTGCGCCCGTGTCGGACGGGGCTGGTGTCGTGTTGTTCCACGTGGACATCACGGCGCGCCGGGCCTTGGAGCAGCGACTCGCAGCCGAGGCCGACCTGGACGAGCTCACCGGCTTGGCGAACCGTCGCGCCACCGTGCGTTTCATCGGCGAGCGGCTCGAACACGCTCGGTCGACCGGTGAGCCGTTGTGGGTGATGTTCTTGGACCTCGACGGCTTCAAGAACATCAACGACTGCCATGGCCATCACGTGGGTGACGAGTTGCTGGTCAAGGTGGCGAGTCGCACCCGACGCGTTCTGCGCGCCGATGACCTGCTGTCGCGCTTTGGCGGCGACGAGTTCGTGGTCGTGTGTCCGGGCATGAGCGCGGAG
>JBKJKR010000607.1:0-4526 GCA_046597135.1 Acidimicrobiales bacterium
CGGTGGACTGCTGCTGATAACCGCGCGGTTCATCCCCGGAGGCCGCACCGTGGTCACCGTGTCGTCGGGCATCACGCACCGACCACGCCCGTGGTTCATGAGTTGGGCCGCGATCGCCGCGCTCATCTGGGCGAGCTACGCCGCGCTCCTCGGCTTCTTCGGCGGCAAGGCCTTCGAGGACGACCACACCAAGGCCTTCATCGTCGCGTTCACGGGCGCCATCTCGGTGACAGTGATCATCGAGGTGGTTCGCTGGGCGCGAGCGAAGAAGCGCGGCATCGTCCCGCATGCCTGAACGCCAGAACCGGTTCGCGGCCTTCGAGTGGTGGAACTTCCGTGCGTACTTCCTGGGTCAGCTCGTGTCGACCATGGGCACCTGGATGCAGACGTTCGCGCAGGGCTGGTTGATCCTCGAGATCACGGACAGCTCCGGTCAACTCGGCATCACCGTCGCGTTGCAGTTCATCCCGTTGCTGCTCTTCGGCGCCCACGCCGGGGTGCTGGCGGACCGCATCGACAATCGGCGCCTGCTGGTCGCGACCTCACTGTCGGGCGGCCTGCTCGCGTTGGGGCTCGGGTTGCTCACCCAGACCGGCAACGCATCGATCTGGGTCATCGACGCCTTCGCGCTCGCGTTCGGTTGCGTCACGGCGGCCGAACGCCCCGCCATGCAGGCGATCGTGTTCCAACTCGTAGGGGTCGACCGGCTCGCGAGCGCCGTTGGCATCAACGGCATCATCAACACCGCGGCGCGACTCGTCGGACCATCCATCGCGGGTGTGCTCATCGCGACCGCAGGCATCGCAACGTGCTTCTTCGCGAACGCCGCGTCGTACCTCGTGGTCATCGGCGCGCTGGTGGCATTGCGGGCCCGCGAACTGGTCGATCGCCCACTGGGCGCCAAGGGGTCGGGCGGTCTGCGCGACGGTCTGCGCTATGTGCGATCGCATCCCGATGTGCTGCGTCCGCTGCTCGTCATGGCGGTGGTGGGCACGCTCGCGTACAACTTCCAGACCACCATCCCGTCGATGGTGAAGTTCGGCTTCGGTCGCGGCCCGGGCAGCGTGGCGGCGGTCATGAGCATCAGTGCCATCGGGTCCATCGCCGGTGGGCTCGTGATCGCGGGGTTGCGGCTCGATCCACGACGGTCGCTCGTGGTGTCGCTCACGGGTCTGGCCGCGGGCCTGCTGCTCTTCGGCGCCGCACCCAGCTACGCATGGTTCGTGGCGGCGTGCCTTCCGCTGGGCTTCGTTTCGTCGTCGTTCCTCACGATCGACGCGACCGTGCTGCAACAGGCGACCGATCCGACGATGCAGGGGCGGGTGATGAGCCTGCACCAGATCGCCTGGTTCGGCTCCACCCCGATCGGTGCGCTCCTCATGGGGTGGTTGATCGACGTGACCTCGACGCGGATCCCGTTCTTCGTGGGGGCCGCGTCGGCGCTGGCGTGCGTCGGGGCGATCGTGTTGCGCCCGCGAGGTCACCTCGGCGGGGCCACGCCCACCGGCCAGGGCGCGGCCGCCTCGAGCTGAGCCGCCAACCGCAACAAGAGGCCCTCGGTGCCGAGCGCGCTCGTGACCATGACGCCGATGGGCAACCCGCTCGCGCTGCGGGCGAGGGGCAAGCTGATCGACGGTTGCCCGGTGAGGTTCATCATCGAGGTGAACGGCGCGAAACGACCCGTCGCGATGAGCATCTGCAACGGATCGGGGTCGACGAACGCCCCGATGCGCGGCGGTGGCGTGGCGAGGGTCGGCGACAACAAGATGTCGTAGCCGGTGTGGAAGCGGGCGGCCTGGCGCGTGGCCGCTTGCACTGCGTTGACCGCGTTGGCGTACGCGGTCGCGGCGAGCGAGCGTCCGCGCTGGTAGCTGAACCACGTGGTCGGTTCGACCTCGTCCTCGTCAATGGGGCGGCCGCGCCGTTCGGCCGCTGCGCCGAGTACGGCAGCCGTGCCGGTGGAGGTGATGACGCCGAACGCGCCGAGCACCGCCTCGACGTCGAAGTGTGGTTGGGCCCGTTCGACGTGATGGCCGAGGGCCTCGAGTTGTCGCGCGGTCGTCTCGGCTGCGGCGACGACCTCGGGGTCGACCGGGGACGGGCGCCACGGCTCGGTCATGAGCGCGACGCGCAGCGGACCGGGGGCTCGGTCGAGCTCGGCGAGGAACGTTCCGTCGTGGGGGTAGCACACGTAGCTGTCGCCGAGTTCACCACCGGCGGTCGCGTCGAGTACGGCCGCGGTGTCGCGCAGCGTGCGGCTGACCACGTGGGCACACGTCGCGCCGGCCCAGTTCTCGAACACCGTGGGTCCGAGCGGCACTCGACCGCGGGTGGGCTTGAGCCCCACGAGACCGCAGGCCGAAGCAGGGATGCGGATGGATCCACCTCCGTCGCTCGCATGCGCGACGGGAACGATGCCTGCCGCCACTGCAGCCGCTGCTCCGCCACTCGATCCGCCCGCGGAGTGGTCGAGGTTCCACGGGTTGCGCGTGGGTCCGAACAAGGTCGGTTCGGTCGTCGATGACATCGCGAGCTCCGGTGAGCTGGTCTTCGCGAAGATGACGAAGCCCGCCTCGCGGTAGCGGGCGGTGAGGGTCGAGTCGTGATCAGCGACCGAGTCGGCGAACACCCGGCTCCCGGCCGTGGTGACGGTGCCGGTGAGCTGTTGGAACTGGTCCTTCAACAAGAACGGCACGCCGTGGAACGGCCCTCGGGGCAGACCGCGGTCGATCTCGGAACGTGCGAACGCGCCGAGGTCCTGCGTGAGCGCGTTGATCGACGGGTTCCGGTCGGCGGCGATGCGTTGCGCGACGTCGAGCAGCTCGGTGGGGCTGACCTCGTCGGCGGCCACCAACGCGGCCAAGCCCACTGCGTCGAAGGACTGGTACTCGTCGGTGTTCATCGGACCTCGTTGCTCTGCACCCAGTGGACCAACGTGTAGGGCACGTCGGCGTCATCGTGATCCTCGAACGTTGCAGTCATCGGCATGCCGATGCGGAGCTCGTCGGTCGGATGACTGGCGTAGTTGCCGAGCATGCGGATGTTGCCGGCATGGGGCAACTCGACGAGCACGGTGATGTACGGCCCGGCCTGTGCGAGCACCGGGCTCGCCGGGTGCCAGATCCGCTGGAACGAGAACAGCACACCGGTCGGTTCGACGGTCGGCCAGTCGGTGTCGAAGGAGTGACACGCGTAGCAGAGCCACTCGGGACCCCATCGGAAGGTGCCGCAGCGAGCGCACTGCTGCACGCGCAGCTCGTGGGCGCGCGTGCCGAGCCAGTACGACGCGTCGAGCCCGTCGGCGAGCGGTATCGGACGGGCCAGGCCGGTGGGCAGCACGTGGCTCATGCGAGGGCCTCCGCTGAGCCGAAGATCAGATCGCTCGCGGGCACCACCATGGGGCCCGATGCAACGAGCGAGACGTCGACCTCGGGGACCTGGTTGGTGGACGTGCCACGGATCTGGCGGACGGCCTCGAGTTGGAGCTCGAAGCCGTGCACGTAGCACTCGGCGAGGTTGCCGCCGCTGGTGTTGAGCGGCAGTGCACCGGTGGGCGCGATGAGGTTGTCGAAGGTGATGAACGAGTCGGCGTCGTCGTAGGAGCAGAACCCGTGCTCGATGAGGCTCATCACCACGCCCCCGGTGAAGTTCTCGTACGACTGCACCACGTCGACGTCGCTCGGCGAAACGCCCGCCATGTCATAGAGGCGCGGTGCGAGCGACGTGAAGCACGCGCTCGCGTAGTTGGGCGCATAGTGGTTGGTGCCTTCGCGAAAGCCGGCACCTTGCGCCGCTCCGAGCAAGTAGCAAGGGCGATGCGCGAACTCTTCGGCCCGTTCGGCCGCCACGAGGATGAGGGCCGCCGCGCCGTCGTTCTCCATGCAGCAGTCGAAGAGGTGCCACGGTTCGACGATCCACCGGGATTCGTCGTAGGCCTCTGAGGTCAGCGGGCGCCCGTACATGACCGCTCGCGGGTTCTGCTGTGCGTGGTGATACGAGGCCAACGCAACGGCCTTCTGCGTGTCGAGGCTGACGCCGCGTTCGTGCACCAGCCTCGGCATGCGCATCGCGAACTGCTGGGCCGGCGAAAGAAGGCCGTAGGGGTAGCTGAGCGCGGCGCCGCCACTGACCACCGGTGTGGGCGGTGCGGCACCGAAACGGCCGAACTGCCCCTGTGCGAGCGCGCGGAACACCACGACGCACTCGGCCATGCCGCACGCGATGGCCGCGGCCGCGTTGGCCACCGCGGCGGACCCGCCGGCCCCACCGCCGCCCCATTGCATGTTCGAGAACCGCAACGAGTGACAGCCGAGGGCCGACGCGAGCCTGGTCGGCTCGTTGCGATCTCCGGCGTACGAGGCGAAGCCGTCGATGTCGTGCGGATCGATTCCGGCGTCGGCGCACGCCGCGAGGATGGCCTGCAGCGCCATGACGAACTCGGGGTCGGGTGACTGACCGCGCTTGTAGTAGCCGGTCTCGCCGATGCCGGCGACCGCGACACTTCCGCGCAACGTGCGAGCGCTCAT
>JBKJKR010000009.1:0-3257 GCA_046597135.1 Acidimicrobiales bacterium
CCACCGACCCCGACGCGGCCCATGCGGCAATGGCGGTGGCACGCCGGGTCGGGGGGAACTCGCGGAGCACCAGCGAGGCACCGGCGGGGGTCAGGAGGGCGCCGAACAACGCCTGCAGCACACGCATCGCGAGCAGGAACTCGACCGACTCCGAGAGTCCGCAGGCGATGGAGGTGACGCCGAAACCCATGCCGCCGATGAGCAGGATGCGCTTGCGCCCGTATCGATCGGCCATGACGCCGGCGATCACGAGCGTTGCCGCGGCGGTTATCGCGTACGCGGAGATGACCCACGACAACGTTGCCGCAGGAGTCTCGGTGAACGCATCGCGCAATCGTGGAAAGGCGACGTTGAGGATCGACTGCGACAAGGGGCTCTGCACCGAGCACAGAGAGACCACGGTGAGCACGACCCATGCGCGCCGTGGGATCAGTTCGGTTGCTCCCCCGTCGCGCACGCCCCACGGTGTAGCACGCCGACGCTGCGCACCGGTGATGGGATCAGCCGGCCAAGGCCCGCACCGCCGCGGTGGTGACGCCCGCGACCACGACCACCACGACGAACGGCAGACGCCGCCAGAGCGCGACCGCAGCTGCGACCAGACCCGCGATGCGTGCATCGAAGGACCACTGCTCGCCGGTGGCCAACGTCGACGTGACGACGAGCGCGGCGAGCAACGGGATGGGCAGCACCGCAACGACGCGATTCAGCCGCGCCGGCAACGTGCGGCCCGCGAGCGCGAGCGGACCGGCCGCCTTCAGCGCAAAGGTCACGAGTGCGAGCGCCAGCAGCGTGATGGTGGCGGTGCTCACAGCCGAGTCCGTCCGTCGAGGAGCACGGCAAGTGCGGCTGCGATGATGGGGACCCCGGCGGGCGCGATGGGCACCAGCACGAACGCGATGATCGCTCCGCCGAGCGCCAGCGTGCGGGTGTGCATGTCGGGCAGGCGAGGCCAGAGCAGCGCGAGGAACGCGGCGGGGATGGTGGCGTCGATCCCGAAGTCGTGCACGGCCGAGGACGCGTCGGAGAAGAGCACGCAACCGAGGAGGGTGCCCAGGTTCCAGATGACGAAGATGGCGAGCCCGGTGACCAGGTACCCGTAGCGGCGCCACCGTGGGTCGTGTTGTGCGGTGCCGACTGCGGTCGACTCGTCGATCAAAAGTTGTGCCATCAGTGCACGCTTCCACCACGGGCCCTGAAGGTCGGGACCCATGACCACGCCGAAGGCGAACAACCGCAGCGCGAGGAGTGCGCCGGCGGTGACGGCCGCGACCGCACCACCGCCCGCGGCCAACGTGCTCACGGCCGCGAACTGCGAGCCGCCGCTGAAGACCAACGTCGAAAAGCCCATCGCCTCGATGGTGCGGATGCCGGCGCGCTCGGCGGCGATGCCGAAGGCCACGGCGAACGGCGCGACGGCGAGGGCGATGGACAACGCCTGGCGATGGATGGCCCCGCGCGGCGAGCCGGCGTCGGCGGGTCCGGAAGGAGGGAGAGGTTCGTCGGCCACAGCGGACGGTGAGCGTACGCGTCCGGGCTACATTGCCGCCGGGTCAGCGGTGGATGTGCCGCTCGATCCCTCCGAACGACATGGGGGCGGCATGGGGACGCGAGCGCTGGTCATCGGGGGCACCGGCCCGACCGGCATCCACATCGTGCAAGGCCTCGTCGATCGCGGCTGGCACGTCACGATCCTGCATCGCGGCACCCACGAGCGGCCCGAGACCCCCGAGGTGGTCGATCACCTGCACCACGACCCGTACGACGCCGATGACCTGCGCCGTGCGCTCGACGGCCGCAGCTACGACCTCGTGATCGCCATGTACGGGCGCTTGCGCCGCATCGCCGAGCTCGCCGTGGGCAAGACCGGCCAGTTCGTGTCGGTCGGCGGCGTGCCCGCCATCCGCGGTTGGATGAACCCCTTTCTGTTCGAGCCGAACGGCTTGCCGGTCCCGGTCGACGAACAGCAGCCCACCGTCCAGCTGCCGGCCGAGGACGAGAAGGGGTACCGCGTCGCGCAGACCGAGTCAGCCGTGTTCGAGCATCACCCGCACGCCGCGCACTTCCGCTATCCGTACGTGTACGGGCCGTACCAAGTGGTCCCGCGCGAGTGGTCGATCGTGCGCCGCATCCTCGACGGACGCTCGCGCATCGTCGTCGCCGACGACGGTCTCACGTTGCACCATCACGGCTTCACCGAGAACCTGGCACATGCGGTGCTGTTGGGCGTCGATCAACCCGATGCCGCAGCAGGCAAGGTGTTCAACGCGGCCGACGAGGAGGTCCTCACGGTGCGCCAGGTGGTCGAGCTGTGCGCGTCCGCGCTCGGCCACGAGCTCGAGATCGTGTCGATGCCCTGGGACCTCGCCACACCGGCCCGGCCGCTCATGGCCCAGCCGCTGCCCACGCACCGGGTGCTCGACCTCACGCGGCTCAAGGCCGACCTCGGCTACCGCGACAAGGTGCCCGCGCGCGAAGCGCTCGCGCGCACCGCACGTTGGCTCGCGGCCAACCCCATCACTCCTGGTGCATCCGAAGAGGTCGTCCTCACCGACCCCTTCGACTACGCAGCCGAGGACCAACTGATCGACGCGTGGCACGCGCTGCGCGCGGCCATGCCGGCGGTGCAGTTCGTCAACGAGCCCGGTATCGGCCTCGCCTACAGCGGTCCCGGCGGCCGGCCCCGCACCCGCGCCACCTTCGAGGCCTGACGCCGCTCAGCGGGCGACCACGACGTCGAGGGACTCGGGGCCGTACTCGAGGAACATGGGGACGAGGCGGCGCACGTAGTCGGGGGCGAGCCTCAGTTCGCCCGGTCCGAAGATGTCGAGCATCTCCTCGAGCACCACACGGCCTTCGACCCGCGTGAGATGGTCGCCGAGACAGATGTGCGGGCCCACGCCGAACGCGAGATGTTCGGGCAGCGTGTCGCGATCGAGACGGTACTCGTCGGGGTGCTCGTACACCGTCTCGTCGCGGTTCGCCGACGCGATGCCGGTGATCAACCGTTCGCCCTTGGCGATCGGGCAGCCGCCGACCTCGGTGTCGGTGGTCGCGGTGCGGAAGAGGAACAGCACCGGGGGCTCGAACCGCAACGACTCCTCGACGGCCATGGGGATCTTCGCCGGCTCGGCCCGCAGCACCTCGGTGAAGGCTTCGGGGTCGGTCACAAAGCGATGGAAGAGGTTTCCGAGGAGGTAGGTGGTCGACAGCGAGCCGGCGAGGGTGTTCACCGACAGCGTGCGGATGTGCACATC
>JBKJKR010000136.1:0-2713 GCA_046597135.1 Acidimicrobiales bacterium
CTCGACCTCGATGCGCCACACGGCTTCCATGCCGAGCTCGGGGTACTCGAGCACCTCGACCTTCTTGATGCAATCCTTTGCGAGACGAGCTGCGGGCCCGCCGATGGAGCCGAGGTAGAAGCCACCGTGGCGCTTGCAGGCGTCGGTGACCGCCTTCGACCGATTGCCTTTGGCCAGCATCACGAAGCTGCCCCCGGCCGCCTGGAACTCGTCGACGTAGCTGTCCATGCGCCCGGCAGTGGTCGGCCCGAACGAACCCGATGCGTAGCCCGCGGGGGTTTTCGCCGGACCCGCGTAATAGACCGCCATATCCTTGAGGTACTCGGGCAGCCCGAGGCCGGCGTCGAGGCGCTCCTTCAACTTCGCGTGGGCGATGTCGCGCGCGACGACCATGGTCCCGCTGAGCGATACGCGGGTCTTGACCGGCAGCTTCGACAGGTCGGCGCGGACCTCGCTCATGGGCCGGTTGAGATCGATGTTGACGACGTCGCCACCGAGCATCGCCTCGGTGATCTCGGGGAGGAAGTGCGCGGGATCGGTCTCGAGTTGCTCGAGGAACACGCCGTCCCTGGTGATCTTGCCGAGCGCCTGACGGTCGGCGGAGCACGACACCGCGAGCGCGACGGGGCATGACGCGCCATGGCGTGGCAGGCGGATGACGCGCACGTCGTGGCAGAAGTATTTGCCGCCGAACTGCGCGCCGATGCCGGTGTTCTGCGAGATCGTGAGGATCTCGGCTTCCATCTCGAGATCGCGGAACGCGTGACCCGAAGGATTGCCCGACGTGGGGAGGGAATCGAGGTAGCGGGCCGACGCAAGCTTCGCGGTCTTCAGCGCATACTCGGCCGAGGTGCCGCCGACGACGACGCCGAGGTGGTACGGCGGGCACGCGGCGGTGCCGAGCGTGCGGATCTTCTCGTCGATCCACTTCGCGAACGACGTGGGGTTGAGCAAGGCCTTGGTCTCCTGGAACAGCAGGCTCTTGTTGGCCGATCCGCCGCCCTTCGTCATGAACAGGAACTTGTACGCGTCGCCATCGGTGGCCGCGATCTCGATCTCGGCCGGGAGGTTGGTGCCGGTGTTGGCCTCGTCCCACATGCTGAGCGGCGCCATCTGGCTGTAGCGCAGGTTCGACTGCTGGTACGTGTCGAAGATGCCGTGCGCAATCGCCGCCTCGTCACCGCCGCCGGTGAAGACCAGTTGGCCCTTCTTGCCCTTGACGATCGCGGTGCCGGTGTCCTGGCAACCCGGCAGCACGAACCCGGCAGCGATCGACGCGTTCTTCAACAGGTCGAGCGCCACGAACCGGTCGTTCGCCGAAGCCTCGGGGTCGTCGAGGATCTTGCGCAGCTGCGCCAGGTGGCCCGGCCGCAGCAGGTGCGAGATGTCGCGGATCGCAGTCGCGGTGAGGAGCCGGATGGCCTCGGGCTCGACCTTGAGGAACGTCTGGCCACCGCCCTCGAAGGTGGACACGTAGTCGGAGGTGAGCTTGCGGTAGGGCGTGGTATCGGCGCCCATCGGGAGCAGTTCCTGGTACACGAAGTCGCTCATGTTCCGAGGGTATCCGTCGCCCTAGGCTGCCGCCCTGTCCGGCATGCAGCTGCGCCGGAGCCGCCCGTGCACTCGTGGCGCGCGCACGCAGAGGGGACCGCGGGAATGCGCGAAGTGCGGCGGCTCGCTTCGGTGCGGTGGTCGGCCGCGCTCGCCGCGCTCGTCGTCGGCCTGAATCACAGCGTGATGAACGTGGCGTTCGCCGACCTGCGATCTACGTTCCCCGCGGATCCACGCCTGACTACTGGCGGGCGTAGTTCCCGGCGTCGGTGCTGCTCGGGCTCGGACTCGCGGCCTCGTTCCCGATGATCGCAGTCGCCGTGGTGCGCGACGTCGGCTCGGATGAGCTGTCACTCGCCACCGCGACCAATCGCACGTTCCTGCAACTGGGAAACGCCATCGGCATCGCGGTCGTCGTGGCCTTGCTCGGCACGACCGTGGCTGGCGACGCCCTGCACGAGTTCCGCCTCACCTGGACGGTGCTCGCGGTCGTCGGGGTGGTGTGCACGGCCGCGGTCGGCGTGACCGGCTCGACGAAGCGCACCTCGGTGACCGTGAGGTCGGCGGATCAGCCTGTGTGGCCCGAGAGGTCGGCGGATCAGCCTGTGTGATCCGAGAGGATCCAGGCGCGGCTCTCGTCGTGCTCGACATCGCTCGTGAAGAACTCGGCGAAGGCGAGGTCGAGCAGTGCTTCGTCGTCGCGCTCGAGCGGTTGTCCGGTCGGGGCGGACGTGCTCGACAACGCGGCAGCGAGCCGGATGTGGACGTCGGTCTCGGCGTCGAGCAGCCGCTGCAGACGCTGTTTGGCGGCGTCGAGGATGGCTGCGCTGCGGATGCGGGCGTGCTCCTCGGCGGCGGCCAGGCGGGCGGTGGCATGTGCCTCGGCATCGCGCAGGATGCGCTCAGCGTGTTCGACCGCTTCGGACACGCGGGCCTTGGCCGTGGCGACGCCTTCGGCGTGGACCACCTCGGCCTCGGCGAGCGCGAGATCGGCGGAGGCCCGCTTGTCGACTGCATAGGCATCGGCCAGCTCGCGCATTTCGGTGGAGGTCCGTTCGGCCTCGTCGACGATGCGGGCGGCCTCGGCCCGGGCCTCGGCCTCGATGGCGGCGAGGTCGATGTCGCAGCTGTGGAGGGAGGTGCTCAGGTCGGTGAGATAGGC
>JBKJKR010000074.1:0-2959 GCA_046597135.1 Acidimicrobiales bacterium
TCGATGAGCATCGGGAAGTCGCGCGACGGAAGGCAGTCGCCGTACCACGACGACTTGAGGGAGCCGCCGCGGCCGAAGATCTCGATGAGGGGGAGCTCGATCTTCATGGTGGGGTTCGGCACGCCGACGAGCACGACGGTGCCGGCGAGATCGCGGGCGTAGAACGCCTGTTCATAGGTCTGGGGCAGGCCGATCGCCTCGATGCACACGTCGGCGCCGTTGCCGCCGGTGAGCTCGCGGATGCGGGCCACGGCGTCCTCGCGCGACGAGTTCACGGTGTGGGTGGCCCCGAACTGCGTGGCCCACTCGAGCTTCTTGTCGTCGATGTCGACCGCGATGATGGTGTGGGCCCCGGCGAGGCGGGCGCCCGCCACGGCCGCATCGCCGACGCCACCGCACCCGAACACCGCGACCGAGTCGCCACGGCCCACGTTGCCCGTGTTCATGGCCGCGCCGAGCCCGGCCATGACGCCACAACCGATCAGCCCGGCGACCTCGGGCCGGGCCGCCGGATCGACCTTGGTGCACTGCCCCGCAGCCACCAACGTCTTCTCGGCGAACGCACCGATGCCGAGTGCCGGGGACAACGGCTGCCCGTCGAGGGTCATCTTCTGCGTGGCGTTGTGCGTCGCGAAGCAGTACCACGGCCGCCCACGCAGACACGCCCGGCAGTTGCCGCACACCGCACGCCAGTTCAGGACCACGAAGTCGCCGGCGGCGAGCCCCGTGACGCCCGGCCCGACGGCCTCGACCACACCGGCTGCCTCGTGGCCGAGCAGGAACGGGAAGTCGTCGTTGATGCCACCCTCGCGGTAGTGCAGGTCGGTGTGGCACACCCCGCACGCCTGGACCTGCACGAGCGCCTCACCCGGACCGGGGTCCGGCACGTCGATGATCTCGATCGAGACGGGCTGGCCCTTGCCCTTCGCCACGACAGCACGAACCTTGTGTCCCACGACGCTTCTCCCGGTTGACGGCGCTTCCGACCCGCCAACCTAGTGGCTGACCGGCCCGCCGCAGATCACGGATCAGCGGCGGTTCGGGGACTGGGTCGTGGTGGTGGCGAGGGCCGTGGTGGTCGTTGCCACGAGCGCTGCGCATTCGGGCTTGATGCGCAACAGGGCGGCGTCGGCCGGGTCCGCGGACTTGGCGAGCGCCTCGCACGAGCCGGGCAGCGGTTCGTCGAGGTCGATGAGCGGCATGGGGTCGATGGGGCTGCCCGAGACGCGGTACTCGAAGTGCAGGTGCGGGCCGGTGGAATAGCCGGTCGAGCCGACCGAGCCGATGAGCTGGGCCCGGGTGACGACATCGCCGGTCTTCACCGAGAAGCCCTTCATGTGGGCGTACACCGTGGCGATCTGATTGCCGTGGTCGATGACCACGATGTTGCCGTATCCGTCCTGTGACGCGGCGAGCACGACGGTTCCCGCGGCCGCGGACCGGATCGGTTGGCCCATGGAGCCGTCGAGATCCGCGCCGGTGTGCATGCGCATCTCGGCGAAGACCGGATGGAGACGCATGCCGAACGCCGATTCGAGGGTCACGGGCCTTTCGAGCGGGGTGCGGACCCGCGGCAGGTCGAGCAGAGGCGGCTGGGTGGCCTGGGTGGTCTTCAGGACGCGAGCGATGCCATCGCTCTCGCGTTCGAGCGCCTTGAGCCGCTGCAGGTACGCCTGCTTCTTCGAACGGATCGCGTCGAGCAGTTGCTGCTGGTGCGCCGTCTCGGCGAGTTGGGTGTCGCGCAGCGCACTTGCCTGCACGCGCTTGGCCGCCAGGTCGGTGTCGAACGCCGCGACCGCATCGCGCGTGGTGCGGATGGACAGCTCGTTGGCCGCGAGCCGGTCGCGCAGGGCGGTGGCCTCGGCCTCGAGCCGGCGCACCTTCACCACGGCGTCGAGCTGCTCGTCGACGATGGCCGAGGAGTACGCGTGCGTGGATTCGAGCTCGCGCAGCTCACTTGCGCCGAGGATGACCTCGAGCTCGACCTGGCGGCTGTTGCCGCTCACGTATGCGGACACGGCTCGCTTGGCCAGCCGGGCCCGTTCGACCACGAGCGCCGCTTCCACCTCGGCCCGGCGAGCCTCGCCGGTGGCCAGCTCGGCCTGGGCGGTGGCCACCTTGGTCTTCGCCGCATCGAGGTAGCTCGTGACCAGGGCGATGGCGTTCTCGATCTCGACGATCTGGGCCTCGGTGGCCTGGGTGCGTTGCACCGACGCGGTGTAGGCGTCGAGCGTGACCGCTTCCTCGGCCGAGGCATCGTCGTAGGCCTCGCGCAGCTGCTGTTCGATGGTGGAGGCCTTGGGTGGGACCTCGGTGACCTGAACCGGGATCGACGTCGTGGGAGCCGACGAGGTCTGGGCGTTGGCCGGCACCACGAGCGCGCTCAGCGCCGCGGTGGCCGCGAAGGCGGCAAGGACACGACGTGGAGACGGCAAAGGCACGCTGCTTCTTCGGCTCGATCAACCTCGAGGATGAGCAGAAGTGTGGCAGGCGCGTCACGAAAATACAGGTCGCGACGTGAAATGCATGCTGATGCATATCAGATCATGACGTGCATCGACCAAAGCGGGTGCTCGGAGCAGTGAGCGGGAACCGACGGGTGGGTCAGACGTCGAGGTAGCGCCAGACGGCGAACGTCGAGCCGATCACGCCGACCAGGCACCCGATGGCGAGCAGCATGACGCTGGTCGACCAGACCTCGCCGTTGGTGACCCGGAAGTACTCGAAGAGGTTGATGCGCTGCACCTTGGGGAACAGCCACTTGTTGACCGCCACCAGGACGCCGGCCGCACCCGCCGCGCCGACCAGGCCGTGGACCAGGCCCTCGAGCATGTACGGGATGCGGATGAACCAGTTCGTCGCGCCGACGAGTTGCATGACCTCGTTCTCGCGGCGTCGGGACATCATCGTGGTGAACGTGGTGTTCAGGATGAGCAACACCGCGACGGCCAAGAGGATG
>JBKJKR010000251.1:0-15826 GCA_046597135.1 Acidimicrobiales bacterium
ACAAGCACACGTTCGCGAATCGGCATTCGGGCCAACGGCCGGTGACCACGAGCGCCTCGTCGGGGCCGAGTCGATACGGCGCCATGGAATACGCGGCGTCGAACGCGGAGAAGGCCAGATTGCCGGGGGTGACCGGTTGGGGGAAGACGTTCGGCGTGAGGCCGACGAACGACGGCATCTGTCCGCCGGGGCGCGGTGCGCCGACCGTCTTGTCGCGCACGTGGTTGACCACCCGGCCGAGTGCCGCGGCGACGCGCTCGTCGTTCCACTTCGGCGGGGCCGGCTTGCGGTCGACCGGTTCGACCGACAACGGGATGTGCAAGGTCTGCGATGCCGACGCCGACATCGGCCACTCGAAGTAGTGGCGCGTGGTGATCCGGCCGCCGCCCTCGGGGATGGCGAGCCAGTTGCGCTCGGCCGGCTCGCCGCCGAGGCGGATCTCGTAGTTGCCCGCGGCGTCGATGTCCATGTAGTCGTCGCGCAGCACGCCCGATGTCGCCGTGGCGTACTTGCCGTCGACCGCGCCGGCTTCCATCGTGAAGCTGGTGTACACGGCACCCGCGGTGTTGCCGGTGACGCGGTACATCTGGCCCGCGCCGACGGGTGTCTCGAAGTACACGGCGTCGGAGTTGTCGCCGGTGAAGCTCCGGGTGGGCGACACGATCCGTACGAACACCGGACGGTCGGGGTCGGACTCCTGGTGGGCGAAGAACGCGCTCTGGACGATGTGGCTCAGATTGCGAAATGCCTCGGCGGTGTCGTCGACCTCGGTGACGTTCCACTCCGGCCCTGTGACCCGCTCACCGGCCTCGCGTAACAGTTCCACCAACTCGTCCCACCCTGCGCGCGCCTTGCTGTCTGCCATGTCGCCCCCTTCGATGGGTCGATCATCGCACACCCGTGTCGGGGAGGGTCCGCCGACCGGTTCAGGCCTCGGTGACGATGATCGAGGTGATGGTGACCGGTTGTTTCGGCGGCACGCCGTTGTTGCTCGGGTTGCCGGCCGCGTCGAGCGCCTTGATGGTCGCGTCGCTGCCGACCGCCTGCCCGAACAGCGAGTACTTGGCGGGCAACGCCGCGCCGTCCGCGCCGGTGATCACGAAGAACTGGCTGCCGTTGGTGTTCGGGCCCGCATTGGCCATGGCGAGCGAGCCGACCTTGTACGCGCCGGTCTTCGGCAGCTCGTCGATGATCTTGTAACCGGGCCCACCGGTGCCGTTGCCCGATGGGTCACCGCACTGCGCGACGAACTTGGGGATGATGCGGTGGCACGTGAGCCCGTCGTAGTACTTGTTGCGAACCAGTGCCACGAAGTTGTTGACGGTGACGGGCGCGGTCTTCGCGTCGAGGTTCACCGTGAGCATGCCCTTGTTGGTCGTGATGATGGCGACGTAGGTCTTGGTGGCGTCGATGCATCGCTTGAACGGCGCCCCGAACGTGCGCACCGGCGCTGGCGTGCCCGTGGCGGGTGGGCAGTCGATCACGCCGTAGCCGTCCGGGCCGGTGGCGTTCACGATGCGCGTGGTGGTGGTGACCGTGGCCCGAGTGGTGGTGGGCAGGGCGCTGCCTGCGCCCGATCCCGTCGCGCCGCTGCCGGACGCGGTGGCCGTGGCGGACGCGGTGGTCGTGGTGGTCAGCGATGACGCCACGATGCCGCTGCCCCCGCACGCGGTGAGGGCGAGCAAGCCGATGACCGAGACGGCGTGGCGTAGCTGCCTGTGCGATGTCATCGGGCCTCCGTGTCATTCGGCGAACGGGCGAATGTAGCTCCCCACCATCCTCTCCCGGCGCAGTCGCAAACTGGCGCACCGGCACGATCGGCGTGGACGTGCGAGGCTCCGGGAGGTCAGAAGGGCGGTCATGATGTTCGATCTCACGGGTCGTAGTGCGCTTGTCACCGGCGCGGGCCAAGGCGTCGGAGCCGGGATCGCCCGGGCGCTCGCCGCTCGCGGCGCGGCGGTCGCGGTCAACGACGTGCGGCCCGAACGCGCGCAGCAGATCGTCGACGAGTTGCAGGCCAGCGGTGCGCGGGCGGTCGTCGCCCCGTTCGACGTGACGGTGTACGACTCGGTGCGCGACGGCGTGGCGTCGGCCGCCGCAGCGATCGGATCGATCGACATCCTCGTGAACAATGCGGGCAACGGCGGTCGCCATGGCATGACGCCGGCCCAGTTCCGCGGGTCCGATCCCGAGACCTGGCACGGCCCGATCGACGTGAACCTGTACGGCGTCATGAACTGCTGCCACGTCGTGCTCGACGCGATGTGCGACAAAGGGTTCGGTCGGATCGTCACCATCGCGTCGGGTGCGGGCATGGTGGGCCTGCGCATCGGGGTGTCGCCGTATGCAGCCGGCAAGGGCGGCGCGATTGCGTTCATGCGCCATGTGGCCGTCGAGAACGCCCGCAAGGGGGTCACCGTGAACACCGTCGCGCTGGGCCTCATGACCGGCAACGAGGGGAGCGACGTCACCAAGGCGTTGGCCCAGCAGGTGCCCGTCGGCCGGCTCGGCCGCCCCGACGACATCGGCCCGTTCTGTGTGTACCTCGCGTCGGACGAGGCCGCGTGGTTCACCGGTCAGACGGTGCACGTGAACGGCGGCTCGGTCACCAGCTGACCGAGCCCCGCGCGATTTCTTGACCGCGCCGCGCTCCTCCGCACGGGTCACGTCCTCAGCGCGCGATGCCGGATGCGCGCAGCGCGGCGATGCGGGCGTCGTCGTAGCCGACCTCGCGCAGGATCTCGTCGGTGTGCTGGCCGGGGAGCGCAGCGGGCCCACCCACCACGCTCGGGGTGCCACCGAACCGGGCCGGCGGTTCGACCTGGCGGATCGGGCCGGCGGCCGGGTGGTCGCACACCGAGAACGTGCCGTTCGCGATGGCCTGCTCGTGTGCGGGGAGCTGCTCGAGCGGTACCGCCTCGACGCCCGTGATGCCGTTCGCCGCGAGCCGGGCGAGCGCCTCGGCCACCGTGAATCGCCCGGCGCGCGCCGCGACGTCGCGTCGCGCTTGCTGGTACTCATCGCTCTCCATGCGCTGCGCGACCGTGGCCCAACGCGGATCGTTCGCGACGTCGGGCGCGTCGAAGGCGAGACACCAGCCGCGGAACTCCGCGTCGGAGACCGGGGCGCAGGTCGTGAACCCGTCGAGGTGATGGACGAGCTCGTTGCTGCGATTGGTCTCGACCGTGGTTGCATCGGGGTGCAGCATCGCGAACGGCGTCGCGGCGTCGGCCCACAGGAACGCTGCCGCGGCATCGAGCATCGCGAGCGTGATGTGCTGGCCCCCGTCGCCCCGTGATCGAGCGAACAGTGCGGCCGTGAGCGCTTGTGCGGCAGTGAGCGCAGTGATCTTGTCGCACGCCAGGTTGCGCACGTAGCGCGGGCCAGTTTCGTCACCTTGGACGGACGCGAAGCCCGACGCGGCCTGGATGAGGTTGTCGTACACCTTGGCCTGGGCGAGCGGACCGTCGAAACCGAACCCGGCGATCGACAGGTACACGACCTCGGGGTTCACCGCGCGCACGGCGTCGTAGCCGATGCCCATGCGGTCGACGACCCCGGGCCGGAAGTTCTGCACCACGACATCGGCATCCTTCGCGAGTGCGAAGAAGACGGCCTTGCCCTCGTCGTCTCGCAGGTCGAGCACGATCGATCGCTTGCCGCGATTGGCGAGGTGGTACAAGGCGCGCATGCCGCCGCGGTGCGAACCGACCACGCGTGTGATGTCACCCATGCCCGGCGCCTCGAGCTTGATCACCTCGGCGCCCTGGTCGGCGAGGATCGACGTGGCGACCGGACCGGACAGTGCGGTCGACAGATCGAGGACGCGGACCCCGTGCAATGGACCTGGCATGACAACCCCCATGCCGCCCGCGAGCCGAGGTCACGTGCGGTGCGGGTACCGTAACCGTCGCGTGACGAGCGAAGACCTGGCCGATCCGAAGAGGCTCCTCCGATATGCGACCGATGTGCGCGGCCGCGTCGCCCGTGTGCTCGATCTCCTCGCCGAGCGGCGTCTCGAAGCGGCCGATGCGCTCAGCTCCCACCGTGCCGACACGGTCGCCCGTCAGCTCGCCGATATCCCGATCGAGCGTCTGCGCGAGGTCACCGACGAACGGCTGCGCATCGCCCCACTGCGCGACGCGGGCTACCGCACGGTGTCCGACGTGTACCGCGCCTCGATCGAGGACCTCGACGCGGTCCCGAACATCGGAGAGGCCACGGCCGCGCAGCTGGTCGCGGCGGCGAACCAGATCGCGCGGGCCGTCCAGCGATCGGTCGCCGATGCCGTGCGACTCGATCCTGATCGCCGCGACGAGAGCGCCACGCAGCTGCTGCGCTCGGTCGATCGCTTCGAGCAGGCGCGCCGGGAGACTGCCCCGGTGCATGCCGACGCGGCAGAGCTGAGCGTGCAGCTCGACACGTTGCTCGCCGTGGCGCGACCCGCGCGGAGCAAGGTGCGCCTCTTCTTCACGTTCGGCAAGAAGAAGCAGGCGGCGAACGACGCGGTCGACGCGATCACCCGCTTGCTCGCCACACCTCGGGCGCAGGCACTCGCGACGCGGGTGCGCGCCATCGAGGACACGCTCGACGACCAGAACGAAGCGGCCCGGGCCGACGACGAGCTCTGGCACCGGTACGAACGCAACGCTGGCGCGGTCATCGCGGCGGTCGAGCAGATCGACGCGGCAACGCCCCGACGCGGTGTGCGGGCGCGCCCCGACGCCGTCGACCTGCCCGACGAGATCGTCGACGAGATCAATGCGTTCGAGCTGGACGTCCGCTCGCTCACCGTTGCGTTGCGCGGCTATCAGGTCTTCGGCGCCAAGTTCGCGTTGGTGCAGGGTCGCGCCATCCTCGGCGACGAGATGGGACTCGGCAAGACCATCCAGGCCATCGCTGCGATCGCGCACCTCGCGGCCGGCGGGGAGTCGCACTTCCTCGTCGTCTGCCCGGCGACGGTGCTCGTGAACTGGACCCACGAGATCGCCAAGCACAGCGCGCTCACGTCGCATCGAGTCCACGGCGACGGGCGCGATGCGACCGTCGAGTCGTGGATCGCCGAGGGCGGTGTCGCGGTCACCACCTTCGAGACGCTGCGGCTGCTCGACCTCCCCGACGAGATCCCGATCGCCATGGTGGTCGTCGACGAGGCGCACTACGTGAAGAACGCCGATGCACTCCGCAGCCGGGCCATCGGCGCGCTCGCAGCTCGTGTCGAGCGGGTGTTGTTCATGAGCGGCACTCCCATGGAGAACCGGGTCGAAGAGTTCCGCACCCTGGTCGGTTACCTGCATCCCGAGCTCGCCTCGGGGCTCGATGCCGCCGACGGCGTTGCGGGAGCGGATGCGTTTCGCAAAGCCGTGGCGCCCGTGTACCTCCGCCGGAACCAGGACGACGTGCTGACCGAGCTGCCCGAGCGGATCGAGCAGGAGGACTGGGTCGAGCTGAGCCCCGCCGACGCCGCGGCGTACCGCGACGCGGTGGCCAGCGGAAACTTCATGGCGATGCGCCGCGCCGCATTCGACGCGGCCGACGTGGAGCGCTCGGCGAAGCTCGGCCGGCTCGCGCAGATCCTCGCCGACGCCGCCGAGGACGGGCACAAGGTCGTGGTGTTCTCGTACTTCCTCGACGTGCTCGACACGGTGCACCGCCTGGCTCGCCCGCACGCGTTCGGCCCGCTCACCGGCTCGGTGTCACCGGTCGATCGCCAGGCCCTCGTCGACCGTTTCAGCGAAGCCGACGGGTACGCGGTGCTCGTGAGCCAGATCCAGGCGGGTGGCGTCGGGTTGAACATCCAGGCCGCATCGGTGGTGGTGCTCACCGAACCGCAGTGGAAGCCGTCGACCGAGGAGCAGGCCATTGCCCGATGCCACCGGATGGGCCAGAGCCGTCCGGTGCAGGTGCACCGGCTGCTCGCCGAGGATTGCGTCGACGCCCTGATCCTCGAGGTGGTCCAGGCGAAGCGGGTCCTCTTCGACGAGTACGCACGCGAAAGCGATCTCAAGGACGTCGCGCCCGATGCAGTCGACGTGAGCGCGGTCGACGTGAGCGCGGTCGACGTCAACGAGGTGCGCGTCGCGCAGGCCATCGTGGCCGCCGAGCGGCAGCGCCTGCTGCCCGTAGCGCACGGGGATCGCGGTCCGAACTAGGTTCCGAGTCATGTCAACCGTGTTCGTAACCGGCGGTACCGGTCTCATCGGCTCCAACATCTGTCAGCAGCTCATCGAGCGGGGCGACTCCGTCCATGCACTCGCCCGGCCCGGCAGCGACTTCGCCAGCCTGCGCGACATCGGCGTCACCATCGTCGAAGGTGACATCACCGACGCGGCCAGCGTGCGTCGCGCGTCCGAAGGTTGTGAGTACGCCATCCACTCCGCGGCGGTGCTCGGCGGCGCCAGCCAGGACATGGGCGAGCACCAGCGGGTCAACACGGGCGGCGTGTCCAACGTGTTCGACGCGGCCGAAGCACACGGCATGAAGAAGGTGGTCACGCTCGGCACCACCACCTATTTCCACTTCGAGGACGCACCGCTCTCGGAGGCATCACCGCTGCATCCCGACCCCGCCGCCGATCCGTACACCCAGACCAAGCGCGGTGCGTTCGTCGAAGCCATGCGTCGCGCCGAGCAGGGCATGGACGTCTGCGTCGTCATCCCGGGCGGCACGTTCGGCCCGGCACCGTGCGTGCAACGTTCAATGGAGGCCCCGAGCTACAACCTGCGCATCCAACTCGCGTCCGAGGGCAAGTTCAACGAGGCGGTGCAGTTCCCGATCCCGTGGTCGTTCGCCTCCGATGTGGCGTGGGTGGCCATCGCCGCGCTCGACAAGGGACTCCGGGGCGAGAAGTACCTTGCGTTCGCGAACGCCTCCGACGTCGCGAGCATGGCCGTGTTCGTCAACCGGGCCATGGAGCTCGCGGGCAACCCGAACCGGGTGCACGAGATCACAGCGGCGCAGCTCGATGCCGACGCCGAGCTCGGCGATCGCGTCGGGCCCAGCCTCGATGCGCTCGCCCGCCAGACGTTCCCCGAGCCCTACTTCGACAACGCCCACACGCGTTCGCTGCTCGGCTACGCGCCGAAGTCGCTCGACGAGGGTCTGCAGATCACGGTCGATTGGCTGCGCGAGCACAAGCTCATGGCCTGAGGCCACCCCGATGGCGCGTCCGCCGCGGCAGGAAGCGGTTGGGCAACCGATACTGTCAACGTCTGTGACCAGGAAATCTGACGACCAGACCATCGAGACGCTCGTCGGCATCTCGTTCGACGACATGTATCGCGCGCAGGAGTTCCTCTCGGCCGCCACACGACTCAGCGCCAACAAGCGCTTGGTCCTGAAGGACGCGGTGATCGTCGCGAAGAACGACAACGGCCATGCCGTCGTCCGCGAGACCACCGACCCCCAGCCGGCGCGCTCTGCGGTCTCCGGTGCAGTGTGGACCGGCCTGCTCGGTCTGCTGCTCGGTGGCCCGGTCGGCTGGCTCGCGGGCACCGCCGTGGGCGCCGGTGCCGGCGCCGTCACGGCCAAGGTCCTCGACTACGGCATCCCCGACGAGTGGGTCGAGTGGTTCCGCGAAGCGGTGCTGCCCGGCACGGCCACGGTCGCCCTGCTCGTGACGGATCTCGACCGCGAGGCGCTCATCGCCGAGGTCGAGCGGTTCTCCGGTGCGCGGCTCGTGTACGCCAACCTCGACGACCGCACGCTCGAGCGCATCCGCAAGGCGCTCGGCGAGGTCGTCCTCGGTTCGGTCCTGGGTGCGGGCGAGTCCTTGCCCGCACCCGCATCCGAGCCGGGTCTGCCCGCGTCGCCCCCCGAAGAATCAGCATCCTGACGCCTGCCGGAACTCGCCGGGGATCTCCTCATCGTCGAGTTTGCGTACCGTGCCCGGGGCGAACATCGTGCTTCCGGCGTAGCTGTCCTCGCCGATCAGCTCGCCTTCCTCGGTGAACGGCCACAGCAGCAGCAGGCGCATGGTCACCTGGTAGGCGGCGTCGGGGTCGTCGATGTCGACCCCGCGTTCGACGAGCGTGGTCCCGGGGAAGATCTGGTGGAACCACCCCTCGGTGACCACGGTGGCGTCGTCGACCACGATTCGCTCGATGTCGAGCTCGAACACGTAGCGCTTCTCGCGGATCAGGTTCCGGTAGTGCACGTGCACGGCGTCGAGACCCTTCGGTCCGGCGCCGCTCCCGTTCCCCGCGACCCAGAAGTTGAACGAGGGATCGGCGCACAACGTGCGCATCAGCCGATCGAAGTCGGCTTCGGTCTCGGCGATGATGTGCTCTCGCACGCATTCGAGCATGGCCCGATGGCGCGCATCGTCGCTGCGCTCGATGCGCTCGCCGACCTGATGCCAGGCCTTCCATCGATCGATCATCCTGCGCCCCCGACCCGTTCGTGTCGGGGCATCGTCGCGCAGTCCGGCGTCGGTTGCATCGCGTCGGGTGATGGCAGAAAAACGGGCGCGAAAGCGCTGCGCACGCATGGACAAGTTTTGGTGAACCTCGCCCCGGCTATGGTCCGACGCATGCAGGGACTCGTGGCAGGCAAGACAGCGATCGTGGCGGGCGGCGGGCGCGGCATCGGTGAGGCCATCTCGCTCGTGCTGGCCGACGCAGGCGCCGCCGTCGTGGTGGTCGACAAGGTGGCCGAACGGGCCGAACGCGTGGCAGCAGACGTGATCGAGCAGGGAGGCCGAGCGGTCGCGCACGTCGCCAACCTGCGCGACGACACCGAGCTCGCCGGCATCGTGCCGGCCACCCTCGCGGCGTTCGGTTCCGTCGACATCTTGGTCAACGTGGCCGGCGGCATGCGTGCCGGCTGGCGTCCGCTGCGCGAGTCCGAGGCGTCGGACTGGGATTTCGTGTTCCGTCAGAACGTGCGGTGGGTCCAACTGATGTCGATCGCCGCGGCCGACCGGATGGTCGCGCAGGGCACCGGCGGATCGATCGTCAGCATCGGCTCGGTGAGCGGTGTCTTCGGCGCGCCGAACCATGCCGCATACGGTGCGGCCAAGGCGGCACTCATCCACCTCATGAAGAGCCTGGCGCTCGAGTACGGGCGGTTCGGTGTGCGTGCCAACGCAGTGAGCCCGGGGTCGATCCGCACGCCCGCGGTCGAGGGACTGATCACCCCCGAGCAACGCGATCGCGACGACCTCACCACCGCCCTCGGCCGAGCAGGCACACCCGGCGACATCGCCCGAGCGGTGCTGTTCTTCTCGAGCGAGCTGGCCCAGTTCGTCACCGGCCAGATGCTGGTGGTCGACGGCGGGGCCACGGTGCGCTTCCCCTTGCTGTCACCGGGTGCCCACCCCAGCGAGAGCCTCACCTGATGCGCAGAGCGCGGGCCGGCGGCGCGCTCAGATCTCGCCGAAGTTGCGGCGTCCGACCATGGTCATCGATACGCCGACCAGCAGTGCCAGGGCAGCCATGACGAGGAAGGCGTGGCGCATGGGGTCGATGATGTCGTGACCCTTGGCGTCGCCGATGATGGCGATCGCAAGGGCGATGCCGATGGCGTTGCCGATCTGCAGCGTCATGCGATTCGTGGCGCTGGCCACCGACAGGTCGGCGCCTTCCACGTTGCGCACGCAGGCCGAACCGATCATCGGGTAGGTGATGCCCATGCCGGCGCCCACGAGCGCGGCGCCGGGCACCCACGCGGTCCAGAACGCCGGGGTGCCGCCCAGGCGGAACGCGAGGAAGGTCATACCGATCGCGATCACGACGCAGGCCGGTGCCGCGACGGCACGTTCGCCGTAGCGGTTGCCGGCGCGTCCGGCGAGCGACGAGGTGCTCATCGAAGCGATCGCGAGGGGAAGGATGCCGGCGCCCGAATCGGTGAGTGAGTAGTCCCATCCCTGGCGAAGAAACCGCACGATGCCGAACAGCAGCGCACCCGTCGACATGCCGTAGACGGCCGACGCGATGTTGGCCCACGCGAAGCTGCGGATGCGCGTGAGCTGGATCGGTAGCACCGGCACCGGATGACGTGCACAACGTGCGAAGAAGACCGGCACCGTGACCGCAGTGAGCACGAGCGCGCCCACCACCCCCGGACTGGTCCAACCCCACTCGCGCGACTGCAGGATGCCGAACGAGAGCGAGGTGAGCGCCACGATCACCAGCACGGCGCCGACGAGGTCGGGGAGTGGGCCGGTGCGATGTGCTCGATGTTCGGGCAGTGACTTCCAACCGGTGACCCACGACAGGACGGCGAACACCGGTGCCACGTAGAAGGCACTGCGCCAGCCGCCGTGCTCGACGAGGTACGCGCCGACGGTGGGCCCGGCGATGCCGCCGACCGATGCGAGCACGCTGTAGGCCGCCGTGGCGCTGGCCCGCTTCTCGACGGGGAGTGCGTCGAGCAGCAGCCCGAGGGTGGACGGCACCAGGCACGCCGCGCCGATGCCTTGGCCGACGCGCCCGGCGATCACGATCCAGATGGCGGGCGCGACGGCCGCGACGAGCGAGGCCAACGTGAAGATGACCAGGCCGGCGAGGAAGATGCGCCGTCGCCCGAGGTGGTCGGCCAGCCGGCCGGCCGGCACGAGGAACGCGCCGAACACGATGGTGTACACGCTGAGCACCCAGCCCAACGTCGACAGCTTCGCTTCGGGGAACGACGACCCCAACGCGTCGAACGCGACGCTCATCACGCTGAGGTTGATCGACACCACCAGCGCCGACAACGAGGACGAAACCCACGCGAGTGCGCTCACCTGACGTGGCGCGGCGGCGACGGCGTGCGTGGACATCGGATCCCTCCCCGGAGACTCTGCCACAGGGCCGTGGGCCAGACGAACGGGGGATAGCCTCCGGCGAGTGGCTGACGAAAACTACGCACCGAGTCCGTGGCAACCCATTGCCGATCACGTCGAGCGCTACTTGGCCACCGGCGGCGCGCAGGGGTACGAGTGGGAAGGCGCGCAGTGCATCATCTTGTCGACGCGTGGCCGCAAGTCGGGCGCCGTGCGCCGCACACCGCTGATCCGCGTCGCCGACGGCGCCCGGTACCTGGTCGTCGCGTCCATGGGTGGTGCGCCGAAGCACCCGCAGTGGTACCTCAACATCCTCGGTGACCCCGACGTCACCATCCACGACCGCGACCAGGTCCACGAGTTGCGCGCGCGTGTTGCGACCCCCGAGGAGCGCACGGCGTTGTGGCCCCTCACCACCGACGAGTGGCCGGCCTACGACGAGTACCAGACCAAGACCGACCGCGAGATCCCCCTCGTCATCTGCGAACCGCGCTGACCTGCTCGGCCGGCGTCGCCGGACGGGTGCGGAAGATCCGGTCGCCCGACGTGCCGGTGATGCCCAACCACATGCGTTCGTCGCGGTAGTGGTGCAACCGGTGATGCGCCCGTAGCGCACGGGATCGTCGCGACGTCAACGGCACGCTCGTGTGATCGACGAAGTGCGTCCACTCGTAGCGAAGCAACGCTGCATACGCCGCGCCGATTGCGCTGAGGACGTTTCGTGCCGCCAATTGTCGGTGCCACGGCCGGCAGGCCACGCCGACGTAGAGCGCGAGCATCGCGAGGAACTGCGCGGCATCGCGCGGCTTCAGCAACGCGTCGTCGATCACGTCCGGGTCGCGGTGATGTGCGCGGTGACCCACCCCCGGGTCGACCACGATGCCGCGTACGGTGCGTGGCTGCGCGTGCAACAGGCCCCGGTGGATGACCCACTCGTGCACCCCTTGGGTCGCGACCACCATGCCGACCACCAGAGCGTCGCGTCGATCGACGCGACGGTCGCGCCCCCGCATTGCGAGCGCAGCGGCGAGGCCCGCGGCAAGGATCCTCGGCGAGGGTTGGCGGGCGAAGACCCGCACGGCCTCGCGGCGCGACCGCACGCTGCGGAGCGAGGGCGTGTGGTCGGACATGCCCGGCTACTCGGTGCTGACCGACGCGAGGCTGACCCGCTCGGTGTCGCGGCCGGTGCGGAGCGTCGTGCCAGGGCGGTCGGCGGTGACCTGACCGTCGCGCAGCGCGAACACACCGTTCACGATCACGTGCGGCACGCCGATCGCCTCGGAGACGAGCCGCGAGGAGCCGCCGGGGAGGTCGGCCACCGTCACTGCGGGCAGGTTGCCCACCGTGCTCGGATCGAAGAGGGTGAGGTCGGCGATCCAACCCTCGGCGATGCGGCCGCGGTCGCGCAGGCCGTACAGCCGCGCCGGGCGATCGGTGATCAGCCGCACGGCTTCTTCGAGCGGCACGAGCGACCGGTTGCGCACGACCTCGCTGAGGAACGACGTGGTGTAGGTGGCTCCGACGAACATGTCGACGTGGGCGCCGGCGTCGGAACCGCCGACGATGACGCGCGGGTCGCGGAGCACGCCGGCCCGCACGTCCCAGTCGGCATCGGTGACGTGCATGGGCGGGCCTTCGATGCCGGTGCGCAGCTCGTCGTCGATCACGATGTCGATCATCGCGTCGAACGGCGTGGTGTTGCGCGCGGCTGCGATCTCACCGAACGTGTGGCCTTCCCACTCCTTGTTCCGCGCCGACCAGGTTTCGCGCAGCGTGAGCAGCTGCCATTGCGTGCGGCCGCGGATCACGCCGGCCTCGGGGGCTTGGGCGAGTGCTTGCAACTTGACGCGCCACTCGGTGCCGCGCAGCGCCTCGATGCGCTCGGCGGGTGCATGGCGGAAGAGCTCGCCCCACCCGGGGATCGCGTAGAGGAACGCGCCGGTCTCGAACGACATGCGCATCGCGTTGGCGTTGGGCGGGCTCAACGCGAGAACCATCGCGCCTCGTTCGCTGGCGTAGTCCGACGCCGCGAGCTGTCGGGCCAGGTAGGTCGGATCATCGGCGCGCACCATGAGCACGTTCCAGTTGATGGGGCGGTCGCTCCGCAGCGAGATGTCGGTCAGCAGTTCGACTTCGTCCTGCTGGAAACCCGACGATGTGCCGGCCACCGTGATCTGCATCACGGGCGCCTCGTGGTCGCGCACCACGTCGGCGATGGCCAACATCTCGTCAGCGTTCGCATACCGCGACGGCACCGGGTTGCTCTGCCCGTCGAGGTGCGAGGTCGACAGCGAAGTCGAGAAACCCAACGCGCCGGCATCGAGTGATTCGCGCACCAGGGTGAGGACGGCCTCGCGCTCCTCGACCGTGAGGTCGGTCCTCGCGAAATCGTCGCCCAGCACAGCGCGCCGAAGGGCCGAGTGGCCGACCAGGAACCCAGCGTTCACCGAGAGGTTGCCGTCGAACTGGGCGAGCCATTCGGCGAACGATGTCCAGGTCCAGTCGATCGCGGTGCGCAACGCGAGGAGCGGCATGCTCTCGACGCGCGACAACATGAGCGTGAGGTAGTCGGCGTGCTCGGGACCCGCCGGCGCAAGGGAGAAGCCGCAGTTGCCGCACACCACGGTGGTGCATCCGTGCTGCAACGACGGGCTGCCCGTGGGATCCCACAGGAGCTGGGCATCGAGATGCGTGTGGACGTCGATGAAGCCGGGGCCGACGACGAGCCCGGTGGCGTCGAGGGCGTCGGTCGCCGCCTCGGTGATGGACCCCGGTTCCGCGATGACGGTGATGTGGCCGTCGCGGATGCCGATGTCGGCGAGGTACGCCGGCGCGGCGGTGCCGTCGACGACGAGGCCTCCGGTGATGAGCAGGTCGAGCATCAGTGACCGTACCTTTCCCGCAGCGCGTGCTTCTGCACCTTGCCCGCTGCGTTGCGAGGCAACTCGGGAACGATCTCGAGTTGCTGTGGGAGCTTGCGAGTGATGAGCTTCTGTTCGACGAGATATGAGCGCATCTCGTCGAAGGTGAGCGGTTCGACGCCGGGCGCGCACGCCACGACCGCACACACCCGTTCGCCGGCGTCGGCATCGGGCAGCCCGACCACGGCGACGTCGACCACCCTCGGGTGGGTGTAGAGGAGGTTCTCGATCTCCTTGGCGCTGATGTTCTCGCCCTTGCGGTTGATCACATCTTTCAAGCGGCCCGTGATGACCACGTAGCCGTCTTCGTCGAGGTGGCCGATGTCGCCCGTGCGGAAGAACCCGAGCTCGTCGTAGCCGTCGACGTCGAGCGCCGGGTCGACGTAACCCGCGAAGAGGTGGGGCCCGCGGACGCGGATCTCGCCATCGATGTTCGGCCCGACGCGGTTGCCCTGCTCGTCGAGCACCCAGAAGTCGGTGCCGTCGGATGGACGACCTTCGGTGTGCGCGAGCTTGTCGGTGTGATCCCACACCGCGGCCATGCCGCACATGGGGTACTCGGTGAGGCCGAAACCCGCGACGATGCCGACGCCACCGACTTCGTTCACGAGGTCGTAGTGCAGCTGCGGCGGCTTCGGCGCTGCACCGCCCGGATAGGCGCGCACGTCCGGGAAGAGCCGTTCGTTCGGGTGCGCACGCTGCGCGGCGAGGTACGCGAGGTGGAACGCGGTGGTGACCCCGGCCAACGTGATGCCGTTGCGGCGCAGGACGTCCATGGTGTCGGGGTCGGAGAAGTTCTCGATGAAGATCACGGCACAGCCCTTCAGCAGGCCGGCCATGAGCCAGTTCACGCCACCGATGTGCGCGATGGGGAACACGAGCGCCGCGCGATCTTCGGCGGTGATCGCCAGGCGGTGCGACATGCTCATGGTGGCCGCGGCGACCGAGCCGTGGCGGTGCTTGACGCCCTTGGGATCGGCCGTGGTGCCCGAGGTGTAGAACAGCCACGCGATGCGCTCGGCGTCGGCCACGAACGGCGGCAGCACGGTCGGGTCGGCATCGGGGAGCGGCGCGTCACGATCGATGACGAGCACGTTGTCGACCGCACCCCGCGCGAGCGACGCATAGTCGTACCCGCGCCACACGCTCGGGGTGATCATCAGGCTCGTACCCGCCTGCCGGGTGATGAAGCCCATCTCGCGTTCGCGGTAAATGGGCAGCATGGGGTTCTGCACCGCACCGAGTCGGTCGAGCGCCGCGATCAGGACGGCGGTCTCGATCCACGTGGGCAACATCCACGAGACGACGTCACCGGGGCGCACGCCGTGCACATGGAGCCCCGCGGCCACCCGTTCGGCCCGGGCCAGGTAGCCGGCGAAGGTGAGCACCCGATCGTGCTCGTCGACCACCAGCACGCCGTCGGGTCGCGTCGCGGCCGCACGCTCCACGAGATCCCAGAACGAGCTGCCGCTTTCGAGGCGCGGTTGCGCAGTGCTCCCCACAGGTCCGAACGGTAGCCGGATCGCTGCCGCTCTGATGCACGCGCATTAGTCGCGCCGGCTCGCTCGGCGCCGCCACTTCTGGAGCCTTTCGACGCGTGGGGTGTCGAAACCCACCACAAGTGCGTCGGCGCACCCGCGAGGACGTGCCGTACTGGGGTCTCGCCATCAACAACTACTGGTTCGAGGTACCGGACTACGAGGGAACGCGCGGTCAGGTGAACAACCGGACCGCGCAGCACGGCCCGGGTGGAACCGTGCGCGCCGTGATCTCGGCGCGCGATCCGCAGGTGCCCAACTGGATCGACACGTTCGGCCACCAGGTGGGCGTGATGGTGTTCCGCTGGTTCCGTTCCGCGCGCGAGGTGCCCGAGCTCCGTGCGCAGGTCGTTCCCGTCGCGTCACTCGCCGCAACGACTGACTGGAAGGAGAGGCGTCGTTCTCGTCGATCTGGTGTTCGCTCTTGGTTCACATAGCAGCGCAAATCCAACGTCCTTTTGGCCCCCGTTCGCGCGGGTCGATGACGCCGAGCGGATAGCCTGATGGCACCACGTCGCCGTCGGCTGCGTGCGGCTCGCCGCTTCGCTGTGGCCTTTGGTTGGTCGCAGATCCGTTGTGGGGTGCGTCATGTCCGAAGTGCG
>JBKJKR010000469.1:0-7370 GCA_046597135.1 Acidimicrobiales bacterium
TCGGAGGCGACGAGTTCACGCTGTTGCTCCACGACGTTCCCGACGCGTCGGCGGGGCTGGCCATCGCCAACCGGCTCGAGGAGAGCCTCCGCCAACCGATGCTCATCGGTGGGGTCGAGACCTACGTGACCGCAAGCGTCGGGATCGCCGTCGCCGGGCCGATCCCGCACGGCATCAACGCATCGGTCGCGGCGGATCACCTGCTGCGCAACGCCGACACGGCGATGTATCTGGCCAAAGAATCCGGACGATCACGAACCGAGCTCTTCGACGAGCGCCGCGACCGAACCGGTACGCAACGGCTCACCATCGCCAACGCGTTGCACCGCGCGATCGAGCGCGACGAGTTCCGCGTCTTCTACCAACCGGTCGTCGACGTGCGCACCGGCGTGGTCCTCGGTTTCGAAGCGCTCGTGCGGTGGGAGCACGAGCCGGGCCGGTACATGTCGCCCGCCGAGTTCATCAGCGTCGCCGAGGACACCGGGCTCATCGTGCCGATCGGCGCGTGGGTGCTGCGCACGGCGTGTGGTCACGCGGCACGGTGGAACGCCCGAGCCGCCACCGAGGGCCGGCCACCCGTGACGGTCTCGGTGAACCTCTCACCGCGGCAGTTCGACTCCGGCGACATGGTGCAGACCGTGGCCGAGGCCTTGGCCGCGAGCGACCTGCCGGCGGACCTCCTGTGGCTCGAGATCACCGAGTCGGCCCTGATGCGCGACACGGCGTCGACGATCTCGACCCTGCGCGATCTCCGCCAGCTCGGCGTGCACCTCAGCATCGACGACTTCGGCACCGGCTATTCGTCGCTCAGCTACCTCAAGCGCTTCCCGGTCGAGGCGCTCAAGATCGACCAGTCGTTCACCGACGGGCTCGGCACCGAGTCGGAGGACACCGCGATCGTCACCGCGGTCATCGGCCTGGCCCACGCCCTCAACCTCCGGGCGATCGCGGAGGGCGTCGAGACCGAAGCGCAACACGAGTACCTGCGCCGATTGGGGTGTGACGGCGCGCAGGGGTACAACTTCGGCCGCCCGACCGCCTTTGACGACCTCGGCCTCGACCCCCGAGCCGGGTTCGAACCCCGGACGCGTTATCCATAGCTGACTGTGGGAAAACACCGACGGCCGGCCCGAGCGCGCCGGCCGTGAGCAACGAACAGTGACCGGGCGTTCTACTGGATTTCCGATGTTTCCAGCGGTTTCGCATCCCATCCAGACGCGTGGAGCTGATCAGCCCCGAGCCTGCAGCGCTTCGATGAGCTTGGGGAGAACCTTGTGGACATCGCCGACGATGCCGAGGTCGGCGACCCCGAAGATGGGCGCCTCGGCGTCCTTGTTGATGGCGATGATGTTCTTCGAGCCCTTCATGCCGACCAGGTGCTGCGTGGCCCCAGAGATGCCGGCGGCGATGTAGACGGACGGCTTGACGACCTTGCCCGTCTGGCCGACCTGGTAGGAGTACGGGACCCAGCCGGCGTCGACGATGGCCCGTGACGCACCCGGCGCCGCCTTGAGCAGCTTCGACAGCGTCTCGATGAGGGCGTAGTTGCCGGACTCGCCGAGACCACGACCACCCGAGACCACGACCGCAGCTTCGTCGAGCTTCGGGCCGGTGGCCTCCTCGACGAAACGGCTCGTGACCTTCGCCCCGCCGGTAGCCCCGAGGTCGGGGACCGCGAGCGCGGCGACCGCAGCCGGTGCGCCGCCTGCGGGTTCGGCCGCGAACGACTTGGGCCGCACCAGGACGATCTGGGGCTTGTCGGTGGTGAAGGTGGTCTTGACGTTGGTGACGCCGCCGAACACCGGCTCGGTGCCGACCAACTTGTCGCCGGCGACCTCGAGGTCGACGACGTTGGTGATGACCGGCGCGTCGATCTTGGCCGACAGGCGCCCGGCGACATCGCGCCCGTCCTGGGTGGTGCCGAAGAGAATGGCCGCGGGGCCGTCACCCGCGGCGACGACCGCCGCCAGTGCCGCCGCAACCGCGACGCCCTGCAGACCGCCGCCGAGATCACCGGTGGCGAGGACGCTCTTGGCGCCGTGCTCGCCCAAGGTGGCAGCGATCGCGTCGGCATCGGCGCCGCCGTAGACGACCGCCACGTCGTCGGACAGCTCGCGTGCCTTCGCGAGCATCTCGAGGGTGATGGTGGCGACCTTGCCGTCGGCTGCCTCGCCGAAGACCCAAACTTTGCTCAGACCCATGACCATGCTCCTAGAGGATCTTCAGATTTTCGAGGAACGCGATGATGCGCTCGTGGGCCGTGCCGTCGTCTTCGATCTTCTCGCCGGCCTGGCGTGCCGGAGCCGCCGAGATCTCGATGATCTCCTGGCCGCCGCCGGCCCAGCCGACGGAAGCGGCATCGATGCCGAGATCGGCGATGCTCAGCGTGTCGACCGGCTTGGACTTCGCGGCCATGATGCCCTTGAAGCTCGGGTAGCGCGGCTCGACGACACCAGCGGTGACGCTGACCAGCGCGGGCAACGGGCACTCGACCTCGTCGTAGCCCGCTTCGGTCTGGCGCTGCACCTTGGCCACGCCGCCGTCGATGGCCACCGACTTGGCGAAGGTGACCGACGGAAGACCGAGCAGCTCGGCGATCTGGGCGGGCACCGTGCCGGTGTACCCGTCGCTCGACTCGGTGGCGGCCAGCACGAGATCGGGGCTCTTGCGGGCGATGGCCGCGGCGAGCACCTTGGCCGTACCGAGGGCGTCGGTGCCCTTCAGCGCGGGGTCGCTCACGAGGATCGCACTGGCGGCGCCCATGGCGAGGGCGGTACGAATGCCCGACACCTCGTTGTTGGGGGCCATGGACACGAGGGAGACCTCGCCGCCACCGGCTGCCGCCACGAGTTGGAGCGCCATCTCGACGCCGTAGCTGTCGGACTCATCAAGGATGAGCTTGCCGTCTCGCTTCAGCGTCTTGGTGGTTGGATCGAGCGCACCCGGATCAGCAGGATCAGGGATCTGTTTCACACAGACGACAACGTTCATAATCGCCAAGTCTGCCGCGCCGTCACTCGCGCTCCCAACTCGCGCGATTCTGAACATCCGCTCGGACCGGCATGATCGACCGTGTACCGTGCCGCGACGCGCCGTCCGACCGGCGCGTGCCGATCGAGGTGGCGTGAAGGTCCTGCTCATCGTGAACTCGTCCGCGTCGTCGGTGACCGCACGGGCCAAGGTCGTGATCCAGAAAGCGCTTTCTGCGGACCACGACGTCACCCTGGCCGAGACCAGCCGACGGGGCCACGCAGCGCGCCTCGCGCAGGGCGCCGCGGCCACGGGCACCGAGCTCGTGATCGTGCTCGGTGGCGACGGCACGCTCAACGAAGCAGCCAACGGCCTCGCCGGGACCAACACCGCGCTCGCGCCGTTGCCCGGCGGATCCACGAACGTGTTCGCGCGCACCCTCGGCCTCCCCGATGATCCGGTCGAGGCCACCGGGGCGCTGCTCGATGCGGTGGCACGCGGCTCCATCCGACGCGTCGGGCTCGGCTCGGTGAACAAGCGGTACTTCCTCTTCCACTGCGGCATCGGCTACGACGCGGCCGTCGTGTCGCTCGTCGAGCGGCGCGGCCAGCTCAAGCGCTACGCAGGTCACCCGCTGTTCGTCTATGCCGCGGTCGACACGTGGCTGCGGCACTACGACCGCAAGCATCCGCACTTCGCGGTGCAGCACGAAGACGGCACGCTCATCGACGACGGCTACTTCGGGATCTGCTTCAACACCGACCCGTACACCTATCTCGGCGCTCGGCCGCTCAGCCTCGCCCCCGACGCCACGCTCGACACGGCGCTCACCATGGTGACCATCCGGTCGCTGCGGCTCGTGACGTTGCTGTCGCTGGTCGCGCGCGCCCTTCGCGGCAAGGGCATCGCACGGGCGCGGTCGGTCGACTACCACCCGAACGTCACCGACTTCACGATCCGCGGGCACAACGCGTTCCCGTATCAGGTCGACGGCGACTATCTCGGCGAGGTGAGCACGCTGCGGTTCCGCTACGAGCCGGAGATCCTCGATCTCGTCATCCCGTAGCGCGTCTCGCCGGCGCGTGATCGCGGTCACCGCTATGGCCGCCAGAACCACGCGGCGTCACGGTGAGCGATGACGAAACGACGGGGCGTAGTGGTCTGGCGTTTTCTTCCGCAACCTCTTGTCACGCTATGTGGGCGCGGGTATCTTCTGCGTGGTCTTGACGGATGCAACGCTGTGTGCCGGGGGAACGTGCAAGCCCACGGCGGACCCGTCTCGAATTGTGTCGACCTTGGAGGATCCGTGGCGCTCACCGCCGACTCGCTCACCTATCTCGGGCCGATCAAGGATTGGCGGGACGGCGCATCGTGCCGCGACACCGATCCTGATCTGTTCTTCCCCGTGGGCACCACCGGCGCGGCGGTCGATCAGATCGCCGCGGCGAAGGCGGTGTGCGATGCGTGCCCGGCCAAGGAGCCGTGCCTGCAGTTCGCCATCGAGAACAACCAGGACTCGGGCGTGTGGGGCGGCACCTCCGAAGACGAGCGCCGCAAGCTGCGTCGTGCGTGGGTCAAGGACCGCAAGTCCGTCGTCGCCTGATCGAGCCCTTCATTCGGCCGTGACCGGCACGAGCAGCTCACAGTAGGTGCCACTGGCACCGGCTCGTGGCCGCATCTCGATCGTGCCGCCGAGATCGCTCTCGACGAAGGTGCGCACGATCGTCAGACCGAGCCCTGCGGCGCGGTCGATCGAGAACCCGGTGGGCACACCCACCCCGTCGTCGACCACGCGCACGCGCACCGTGGCGCCGTCGCGACCGAGCTCCACGAGCACCTGACCCGGCCTCGTCTCGTGGTCCATCGGGTACGCGTGCTCGACCACGTTCTGGAGCAGCTCGGTCAGCACCACCGCCAGCGGCGTCGCGACATGCGCCGGAAGCACCCCGGCGTCGCCGATGATGCTGAAGTGGATCGGTTGGTCGGGTGAACTGAGTCCTTCCTCGACCATGCGCACGAGCGGCCGGACCACGTCGATGAACGGCGCCTCGTCACCGATCGCGTGCGCGAGCGTCTCGTGCACCACGGCGATCGACGCGATGCGCCGCACCGATTCCTCGACCGCGGCGCGGGCCTCGGGCGATTCGAGCCGCCTGCTCTGCAGCCGCAGCAACGACGACACCGTCTGCAGGTTGTTCTTCACGCGATGATGGATCTCGCGGATGGTCGCATCCTTCGACAGGAGCAGGCGGTCGCGGCGACGGAGCTCGCTGATGTCGCGGGCCAGCGCGAGCCCACCCGACACCGTGTCTCGATCGACGAGCGGTATGCAGCTCAACACCACGGTGACATCAGGACCGCGCTCGATCTCGACGATCACGTGGGTGCGCAACGAGTACGCGGATCGCACCACACCGTCGTCGATGCCGAGGTCGCCGAGCGTGAACCCCTCCGCGTTGTCGTGCACACCGAGGCGGTGAAGTGCCGACACCGCGTTCGGCGAGTTGTACTCGACGCGGCCCTGCGCATCGAGCACGAGCACGCCGTCGCCGACGCGTGGCGCCTTGTACTGATCGTCCGGGTCGCGGGCGAACGGATAGGCGCCGGCTTCGATCATGCGGGCGAACCGATCGAACACCGTGAGATAGGTGCGCTCGAGCTCGCTCATGGGGCGGGCGAGCGGCAACAACGACTCGCGCGTGAGCACCGCGATGACCTCGCCGCGCCAGCGCACCGGGATCGCGACGACCCGCACCGACTCCCCGGAACCGGCGAGCTCGATCTCGCCCTCGGCGATGCGCGTGCGGTCGAACACCTGCGTCGCGATCGGGCGATCGGCCTCCGAGAACAACCCGCCCACGAGGTCGGTGCGATAGATGGTCTGCGCGGTGGTGGGTCGCACGTGGCCGAGCAGCACGAGGTTGCCGGGGTTCGGCTCGCTGCGTCCGAACAACAGCAGATCGGAGAAGCTCAGGTCGGCGAGCAGACCCCACGACCGCACGAGCCGCTGCAGGTGCACGATGCGAGGACCGTCGAGCGCACAGTGCTCACGGGCGAGGTCGGCGATGCTTGCCACACCGCGATGCTAGGGCGCGGTCGTGCCCACGAGAGCCGACATGGTCGACCGAAACACCGTGCTCACCAGAGGTGCTTGCCCACCTCGAGCACGTCGGCCAGCGACGAGATGTCGCGTTCGAGCGCCGGCACCCGCACCACCAGCTCAGCCGGCGCCGCGAGCTCCGCAAGTTGCTCGGCTTCGCGCGCCGCGACCACGCGGTAGTTGAGGTAGCTCTCGGCGATTTCGCGGAGCACCCCCTGCATCGCGTCGCGATCGCCGACGCGGCGCGCCATGAGCGTGGCGAGCGCATCGGCGTCGGTCTTCATGGTCTCGGCGGCCTTTGCTCCTGACCGCTCGGCGAGGTACTCGGGGAGCATGCGATTGCAGACCACCGCGCCGAGGTGGTACTTGCGCTCGGTCAGCGCGCTGATGAAGAACTCGGCTTCTCGCGCCGGCGTCGCCTCGGGCGTGGTCACCACCACGAAGGTGGTCCGGCGGTCCTCGAGCGTCCGCGTCACGGCCTTGGCACGGTCGACGAAGCCGTCGTACATGGTCTGGAACAGGATGAAGAACTCGGCGATGTCCTGCAGGAACTGCGCGCCGAGGATGCGATCGGCCACCGAGTAGAACGGCTTGGACGCCGCGGTGAACATGCGCGACCGGTACGGCGCGATGAGCCAGCGCAACAACCGACTCGAGAAGAACTCGGCCATGCGGTCGGGCGCGTCGAGGAAGTCGATCGCGTTTCGCGTGGGGGGCGTGTCGACCACGATGAGGTCGTAACGCCCCGACGAATGGATCTCGTGCAGTCGCTCCATCGCGATGTAGTCGTGGCTCTGCACGAACTTGCCGGTGACGTTTCGATAGAGCGGGTTGGCCAGGATCGCTTCGCGGGTGGCCGCGTCGGGTGCGTGGGTGCGAACCAGGTCGTCCCACGACGCCTTGGTGTCGAGCATCGCCGCCCACAGCTCGCCACGCGGCTCGACCCCCGCCGCGGTGAACAGCTCGGTCGGCACCTGGCGCTCGACGTTGCCGAACTGCTCGAGCCCGAGCGCGGTGGCCAGCCGCCGGGCCGGGTCGACGGTGAGCGCGAGCACGCGGCCCCCCGAGTGGGTGGCCGCCATGGCCGCGGCCGCAGCTGCCGTGGTGGTCTTGCCCACGCCACCCGCGCCGCACATGAGCACGATCTCCTTCGCGGACAACAGCGACTCGAGCCGCATCGGTGCCGGGGCGGCGCTCATGGGGTCACGCGTCCACGCCGAGCTCCGCCGCCACGGCACCGATGCGGCTCGAGTCGCTGCTGTCCGCGAAGGAGATCGTGCTCATGTGCGGCGCGGGTGGC
>JBKJKR010000620.1:0-2527 GCA_046597135.1 Acidimicrobiales bacterium
GTCGCGCATGGCGGCTTCCAACTGATCACCGGAGCGGTGCCGCTCGATAACGAAGGTGACGGCGATGCCGACCGCGACGAGCAGCACAACGAGGACGACCATGACCGGCATCTCTTCTTCTCCGACGCAGTGGGGGGTGTCCCCGTCAGGACGGGCGCGAGCGCACCGGGTTACGCGTTCGCGGCCGCAGCTTGCTTGGCGTGGTAGCTCGAGCGGGTCAGCGGGGATGACTCGACGTGGCGGATGCCCATGGCTTCACCGACCCGTGCGTAGGTCTCGAACTGCGCCGGCGTGACCCACCGCTGGACCGGCAGGTGGTTCGACGTCGGCCGGAGATACTGGCCGATCGTGACGATCTCGACGCCGACCCCGCGGAGGTCGGCCAGTGTCGCCAGCACCTCGTCATCGGTCTCGCCCATGCCGACGATGAGGCCGGACTTGGTGGTCAACCCGGCCACGCGCGCCCGGGCCAGCACGGCGAGCGTGCGGGCGTACGCGGCCGACGGCCGGACGGCCCGCTGCAGGCGCGCGACCGTCTCGATGTTGTGGTTGAGCACATCGGGGCGCGCCGAGAAGATGTGCGCGAGCGAGTCGGGATCACCTTTGCAGTCGGAGATGAGCGTCTCGACCTGCACGCCCGGGTTGCGGAGCCTGATGGCCTCGATGGTGGCGGCCATGGCGCCGGCGCCACCGTCGGCCAGGTCGTCGCGGGCGACCGTGGTGATGACCGCGTACCGCAACCCCATGCGCGCGACAGCGTCGGCGACGCGCGCCGGCTCGCCCGGGTCGAGCGAGCGCGGCTTGCTGGTGTCGACGAGGCAGAACCCGCAGGCACGCGTGCACTGCTCGCCGTTGATCATGAACGTGGCGGTGCCCTCGTTCCAACACTCGAAGATGTTCGGGCAACCGGCCTCTTCGCAGACCGTCTTGAGGTCGAGCTCGCGGGTGAGTGCGCGGATGCGTCGGTACTCGGGCCCGGTGTCGAGCGTGACGCGCATCCATGAGGGTTTGCGCTCGCGCACGTCGAGCCCATCGCCGAGCCCGGCATCGCGCAACCGGCTGCGCAGCCGCACCGGTTGACCCGCGGAGGGCGTGTCGCCGGGGCCCGCGCCGCGGGTGAACGCGCTGAGGTCCTCGGCATGTACACGCCACGCGACATCGGCACGATCGACGTCGGGGCCCCACTGTGCTGCAGCACGCGCGGTGACCGCATCGACCACCTCGCGCATCGGCACCGTGATGCCTTCCTCGGCCAGCGAGGTCACGGGGTACTCCGCGATGCCGCACGGCACGATGTGGCCGAAGTAGGCCATGTCGGGCGCGACGTTCAACGCGAAGCCGTGCATCGATCGGCCGCGTGTGAGCTTGACCCCGATGGCCGCGATCTTTCGCGGGCGCGGCCCGTCCGGCTCGAGCCACACCCCCGGGAAGTCGTGCATCCGGCCCGCGCCGGGCAGCCCGACATCGGCCAGGGTGTCGATGACCAGTTGCTCGACGGAACGCACGTAGGCGACGGTGTCGGCCATGCCGCCGCCCCGCTTGCCGGCCACCGACAGGATCGGGTAGCCGACGAGTTGCCCGGGGCCGTGATAGGTGACGTCGCCGCCCCGGTCGGCCTCGACGAGGTCGGCGCCCACCGATGCCGGGTCGACGAGCACGTGCGTGAGATCGGCACGGGTGCCGAGCGTGAACACGTGCGGATGCTCGAGCAACAGCAAGTAGTCGTCCGCTGATGCGAACAACGCGTGCTGCACCGCAAGCGCGTCTCGGTAGCGCACCTGCCCGAGCCACCGGACCCGGAGCGACTCGGACAGTGGGCGAGCACTGAGCGGCGCGCCGCGCGTGGTCATGCCAGCTCGGCTTCCCAGTCGTGGGTCTCGAGGATCTGCTTCAGACGGTGCAGGAAAGCCGCCGCGTAGGCGCCGTCGAATGCCCGGTGGTCCCACGCGAGCGCGAGCACGCCGACGCTGTGGATGCCGATCGACTCCTGGCCGTGTGCGTCGGTGATGACCACCGGCTTGCGAGAGACCCCGTCGGTGCTGAGGATGGCCACCTGCGGCTGGTTGATGATCGGGAACTGCATCAACGTGCCGTACTGGCCGGCGTTGGTGATGGTGAACGTCCCCCCGACGATGTCGTCGGCAGTGAGCTGCTTGCCCCGGGCGCGATTCGCGAGATCGACGATCTCGCGGGCGATGGCCCGCATGCGCTTGCTGTCGACGTCGTGCACCACCGGGGCCAGCAAGCCCTCGAAGTTGAGGTCGACAGCGATGGCCAGGTTGGTCTGAGGGTGCACGATGAGCTCGCCCTCGCCCACCGACGCGTTGAGGTACGGGAACTCGCGCAGCGCCGTGGACAGCGCACGGGCGATGAACGGCAGGTACGTCAGCGAGAAGCCCTCGGTGGCCTTCCATGACTCGCGATGCGCGGTGCGGACGCGCTCGATGTTCTCGTAGTCGACCTCGATCGCCGTGAGCACGTGCGGCGACGTGGACTTGGACGTGACCATGTACTCGCCGGTGAGCCG
>JBKJKR010000474.1:0-4065 GCA_046597135.1 Acidimicrobiales bacterium
CACTCGTCGGGGTCGTGATCCTGCTCACCGACGGGTGGTACTGGCTCGACCCTGCCGTATCCGTCGCCATCGGCCTCTCGATCGGATGGCATGCGTGGCGACTGCTCCGGTCGTCGAACGCCATCCTTCTCGAAGGAACGCCCGAGGGTCTCGACCCGATCGAACTGCAATCCGCGATGAGCGAGATCGACGGCGGCGGCGCCGTCCACGATCTGCACGTGTGGGCGATCGCGTCCAACATCGTCGCCCTGTCGGCCCATCTGGTCGTGAGCGACCGCCACACGCTCGCCGAGGCACAACAGGTCGCGTCCGACGTGCGCCGCATGCTCGCGCAGCGGTACGGCATCGGCCACGCCACCCTCGAGCTCGAGGATTCGGCCTGCGACGAAGACGGCCTCCACTGCGACATCGCGATCCCGATCCACTCGCAACACTGAGCCCGCCGCTCCCCTGCTGTTTCGCGATGTAGATCCGCGGGTAACTGCTTCGCCAGTGAGCTGGGGAGACGGAGGACAGATGACGCACATCGGCGTTGTTGCACACTGCGAGAAGACGCTCGGCAAAGGGCTCGAGGAGCTTCGGTCGCAGCTGGCCGACGCCGGGTTCGCCGACCCGCCTTGGTACGAGGTCTCGAAGAGCAAGCAGGCCCCGGCGAAGGTTCGGAAGCTGCTGGAAGAAGGCATCGATCGGCTCATCGTCTGGGGCGGTGACGGCACGGTGCGCCGGTGCATCGACACCATCGTTCACGAAGACGCGGACGTCTCGCTCGGCATCCTGCCGGCAGGCACGGCGAACCTCCTTGCCCACGGTCTGGGCATACCGATCGATCTGCACGACGCCCTGCAGGTCGCCTTGCACGGAGCGACGCGGGCCGTGGACATCGGGTTGATCAACAAGGAAGCGTTCGCGGTCATGGCCGGTACCGGCTTCGATGCGTTGATGATCCGCGATGCCGAGGATGGCATGAAGGACCGGATCGGGCGCCTGGCCTACGTCAAGACCGGCTTGAGCAACCTTGACACTGCGGGTGCAGAGGTCACCATCGAGGTCGACGGGAGGAAATGGTTCTCCGGTCGGGCCGCGTGCGTGCTCGTCGGCAACATGGGCAAGATCCTGGGTGGGATCGAGGCCTTCCCGGACGCGCAGTGCGACGACGGGCTACTCGACATCGGCGTCGTGACCGCGCAGAAGCGGACCGATTGGCTACGCCTGGGGATCCGAGCCGTCACGGGCCACGTCGATGCCTCCCCACTCGCCGAGATGACCCAGGGGAAGCGCTTCAAGATCCGACTCGACCGCACGCTGCCGTGGGAGCTCGACGGCGGCGACCGGCCGCGAGCGAACAAGTTCAGCGTCAAGGTGTTGCCGCAACGCCTGCCGATCTGCGTCCCGACCCATGAGTGAGGCACCGATGCTCACGTCACGAAGCAACCAGACCGTGCCCCGGCGCGGCGATCGAATGCCGGATGGCGGACTCCGGGTGTGGCCACTGCGCAAGCCGGCGCTGGCAGTGCTCGCCAAGGGTGGTGCACTGCTGCTGGCGGTCTGGTCCGCAGCCGGCCTCCTCTTCATGCAGTTCCTCGACGGTGGCCCGGTCGGCGACGCCGACCGGGCGGTGGCCGAGTGGTTCGAGGATGGGCGCACCGCCCGCATCAACTCCCTGTCGCACTATGGGTCGCTGTTCTCCGACACCCTCGTCAAGGTCGTGCTCGTGGCTGTCGTGGGCGCGGTGCTGGTGTTGCTCGTGCGGCGATGGCACGACGCGGTGTTCCTCGCCATGACCGTCATCTTCGAAGCCTCGATCTTCGTCGTCTCGAGCCTCATCGTGGGACGTGAACGTCCCCCGGTCGAACAGCTCGACCAGGCCGCCCCGTCGGGGAGCTTCCCCTCGGGGCACTCGGCCGCCGCCGTAGCGTTCTACGCCGGCGTCTTCGTACTCGTCGGGTGGCACACCCGGCGACGGGCTGTACGCATCCCCTTGGGCATCATCGCGATCGTCGTCCCCATCGTGGTCGCCACGTCGCGGGTGAGCCGCGGCATGCACCACCCGCTCGACGTGGTCGCAGGGATGCTGCTCGGCGTCGCCTCCATCCTGGTGGTGCGCGCCGCGCTGCAGGCGGGTACCGACGCCATCGACCAAGAGGCCGATTCGCGGTCTCTGCCCGAACGGGTGCGGCGCCTCGATCTCACCCGACCGGCGCGAAGTGCGGCGCATGTCCCGCAGGCAGGAGCAACACGATGACCACGTCAGTACTCGACGGAAGCAGCGGTTCGCACAAGGCCGAGGCCTTGGCGGCCGAACATCCTGCGCTCGTGACCCTCGCACGCCTCGGGTGGGTCGCGAAAGGGGTGATCTACACCCTCCTCGGCGTGCTTGCGATACCGCTCGCCGCACAAGCCCTCGGCAGCGATTCGGCGGGCCGCGGTGACGAGGAGGTGAGCCAGTCGGGCGCAGTGGCCGAGTTGGCCGAGAAGTCCTACGGTTCGGCCCTCTTGTGGCTGATCGCGATCGGCCTCGCGCTGTACGTCCTCTGGCGACTCGTCTCGATCGTCCTGCCGGCCGAGAACTCGCTCAAGGCATGGGTCACACGTGGCGGTTACCTGCTGAGCGCACTCATCTACGCGGCACTCGCGTGGTCGGCGCTGTCGTTCGCGAGGAGCGATTCGAGCGGGCAGGGAACGACGGAGTCGGAGGACTCCAAGGTGGAGCGATACACCCGCGACATCATGGAGAGGACCGGGGGGCGATGGATCATCGGCATCATCGGTGTCGCCGTGATCGGCATCGGTGCGTACTTCGTCGTGCGTGGTGTCAAGGCCAAGTTCCGGCGCGAGCTCGAGCCCGGTGGGGTCGGCCCGTTCAGCCAGAACGCGATCATCACCCTCGGTCGCATCGGGTGGATCGGCCGCGGCATCATGATGGCGCTCATCGGGTTGTTCCTCACCCGTGCTGCGATCCGCTTCGAGCCCGAGTCGGCATCGGGGATCGATGGCGCGCTGCGCGAGGCCACGGATTCGACGCTCGGTGCGCTCCTCGTGGCGGTCGTCGCCGTTGCACTCGTGGTCTACGGCGCGTTCTGCATCATCTCGGCACCGCGGGCGCGGCTCGTGGGCGCCGACTGATCCGCATGTCGGTCACCCTGGTCGTCGTGCTGGCCGCGCTCGTGGCTGCCGCCATCGTGTGGTTCCTGTCTCGTTCGTCCGGCGAAAAGGGCCCGGTCGACGCGGCGCGCGAGGAGCGCTGGCTCGTGCACTGGCTGCTGCGCCACCCGCGCTGGGGCTCGGCGGCACGGTCGATCGATCATCACGTCGCCGGTGGCCTGATGTTGGTCGTGGCACTCGCCGTCCTCTTCGCGATCGCAATCGTCCTCGGGCTCCTGCTCGACATGGTCGACTCGGGCAGCGGACTCGCCGCCTGGGACCGTGCGGTCGCCGAATGGGGCAGCTCGAACGCCACCGACCGATCGACAGACGTGCTGGGGATCATCACCGACCTCGGCGGATCGGGCTATCTCATCGCCATCTTCGTCGCGGTGGCCGCGATCGACTTCGTCCGCAACCGCAACGCCGACGTCGTGTGGTTCCTCTTCACCGTTCTCGCCGGAGTGGTCCTGATCAACAACGGGCTGAAGATGCTCGTCGGTCGCGCGCGTCCGGACGTCTCCCACCTCGTGGGCGCGGCGGGATCCTCGTTCCCCTCCGGTCACTCCGCAGCCGCGTCCGCATGTTGGTTCGCGCTTGCGCTCGTGATCGGCCGCCGATGGTCACGCCGGCGTCGAGCAGCGCTCGCCACTGCCGCCTCGGTGGTCGTCGTCGCCGTGGCCGCGTCGCGGGCGCTGCTCGGCGTGCACTGGCTGACCGACGTGGTCGGCGGCGTGATGGTCGGGTGGGGCTGGTTCATGCTGTGCGCGCTCGTCTTCGGTGGTCGCATGCAGCAGCTCGGCGACCCCGTCGACCGGCTCGAGAAGGCCGTGGTCCACGAGGCCGAGCCGGTGTCGTAACCCGAACAGCAGTGGCTCGGCGCGCCGTGCGTCGTCTACGGGTTGTCGCGGAGCCCGGTAGGGA
>JBKJKR010000058.1:0-3529 GCA_046597135.1 Acidimicrobiales bacterium
CTCGCCCGTCCCGACGACCGGCGGTCGTGGTGGACCAAGACCGACGCCGGCGACGCAGCGGTGTGCCAGCTCAAGTACGGCGCCCTTGGCTCAGACATCGTCAGCGGCCTCCACGACGACGTCCGAATCCGAGCCCTCGTCGAGGCGAGTGGCGAACCCGATCTGCAGCCGAACCTCGACCGCAACGAGGGCACGAAGATCATCATCAAGCACCCCGGCGCGAGCGAGGGGCTCACCGACCTGCCGTTGCACACCGACTGCGGCATGGGCTTCCATCCGATCGCATGTCAGATGGTGCTCGTCGGCGTGCAGCTCGAACGGGGCGACGTGCGCGGCGGCCAGATGCACATGACCGCGGGGTCGCACCGTTCGACCACCCCCGACCCGGCGGTCGTCGACGTCAGCGACTGGCCGATCGTGGTGCTCGACACCGAACCGGGCGATTGCACGGTGCACTACAGCCACACGCTGCACGGTGCGCCTCCGCCGGCGGGTGGTCTCCGTCGCGACGAGCGCGCCCGCCGCACGATCTATGCGTGCTTCGGTCCGCCCTCGTTGTTCACCGCGCTGGCGCCGCTCGAGGACCTGGTCGCGGTGATGCAGCGCAGCGACGGGGTCACGGCCACCGTCGACGAGAAGCTCGGCACCTGACTCGTTGCAAGTCAGCGGGGCCGGCGGTGCATCATCGCGTTGCGGCGGCACCGGACGACGATCTCGTCGCGTTGGTTGTGCCCAACGTGCTCGAACGTCACGATGCCGGCATCGGGGCGCGAAGCCGAGGCTCGGGCCCCGACCACCGTCGTGATCGCCCAGAGCGTGTCGCCGTGGACCAGGGGACGCGGGAACGTGATCTCGTCGAAGCCGAGGTTCGCAACGGTGGTGCCGAGCGTGGTCTCGTACACGGTGACCCCTACCAGCAGCGCCAGCGTGTACAAGCTGTTGACGACGCGTTCACCGAACTCCGAGGACGCGGCGAACTCGGCGTCGAGGTGCAGCGGCTGCGGGTTCATCGTCAGTGCGCTGAAGAACGTGTTGTCCGCCTCGGTGATGGTGCGGGTCACCGCGTGCGTGATGACCGTGCCGGGCACGAGGTCCTCGAACCACTTTCCGCTGACCGCTCGTTGCACCCCGTCCTCCTGCCTCGCGCCCCTCCGGCCCGGCGGAGCGTAAACCAGCGGCGCCCCGGTCACGGTGCGATGATGGCGCGGTCATCCACCGCAGGAGCAACCATCCATGGGCTTTCCCACCGATGTCGGCGTCGTCGACCTGATGATCGGGTTCCCGTTCCAGGACAAGCGCGCCGTCTACGACTACTTGCGGGTGGGCATCAAGGACACCCAGTCGAAGGACGAGTTCACCTTCCCGGTCGAGTACATGTTCAAAGACGTGCCCGACGAGGCCGGCGACGCCGACCCCATCGAGGTCACGTTCGCCAAGATGAACGCCCACAACATCACCGCGGGCCTGTTCGGTGTGTCCGAGGAGTCGCTCGAGGCGCGCCGTCGGTATCCGGGCCGGGTGTACCTCAGCCTCGAGGTCGACCCGAACGACATCACCGGCACCGTGCGCAAGATCCGCGACGCGCACGCCGAGCACGGCATCAAGGCCGTCACCACGTTCCCGGCGGGCTGCAATCCGCAGGTGCCGGTGAGTGATCGGCGTTACTACCCCGTGTACCAGACCTGCATCGACCTCGACATCCCGATCATCACGAACGCCGGCATCCCCGGACCGCGGGTGCCGGCCGCGTGCCAGCACGTGATGCACTTCGATCAGGTCTGTTACGACTTCCCCGAGCTCCGCATCGTCATGCGCCACGGCGCCGAGCCATGGGAGGCGCTCGCCATGAAGCTCATGTTGAAGTGGCCCGGGCTCCACTACATGCCGAGCGCCTTCGCGCCCAAGTACTACCCCAAGGTCATCGTCGACTTCGCGAATTCACGCGGATCGGAGAAGGTCATGTATGCCGGCTACTACCCCGCCGGGCTCACCATCGAGCGTAGCTTCTCCGAGCTCCCGGGTCTTCCGCTGACGGACGGCGTGTGGCCGAAGTTCCTCCGCGAGAACGCGGTGCGGGTGTTCAAGCTGGACGACATCGCATCATGAGCATCATCGGCGAGCTCAAGGTGATCGATGTCGACGCGCACATCACGGAGTCGGCCGACCTGTGGACATCGCGGGCCCCTGCGGCGTACGCGGATCGCGTGCCCAGCGTGGTCGACACACCCAACGGGTTGTTCTGGACCGTCGACGGCATCATGCTCGGCCGCGCGCTCGGCGGCAGCGTCATCGCCCGCGGCCGCAAGAAGGTCCCGGGCATCGCGTTCATGAGCTGGGACGCCGACCAGAGCGATCCGTCGTCCTACGACATGGTCGAGCGCGTCAAGGTGCTCGACGACCTCGGCATCTGGGCCCAGATCTTGTATCCGAACGCCGCCGGTTTCGGCAGCCAGGCGTTCGGCAAGGTGACCGATCCGGAGCTTCGCCGGCTGTGCGCGTCGATCTTCAACGAGGCGATGCTCGAGATCCAAGAGGAGTCGGCCGGCCGGCTGTACCCGATGGCGTTGCTGCCTTGGTGGGACATCGATGCGTCGGTGATCGAGGCGAAACGGGCGGCGGCCGATGGGTTCCGCGGCGTCACCATGCACAGCGACCCGCACACCATGGGACTCCCCGATCTCGGCGACCGGGCGTGGGATCCTTTGTGGGAGGTGTGCACGGCCGAGCGCCTGCCCATCAACTTCCACATCGGCGCCAGCGAGACCTCGCTGACCTGGTTCGGTACGTCACCGTGGCCGTCGCAGAACGACGAGAACCGTCTCGCGATCGGCTCGAGCATGATGTACCTCTCGAACGCCCGCGTGCTCGCGAACATGATCTACTCGGGGGTGCTCGAACGCTTCCCCGGGCTCAACCTGGTCTCGGTCGAGAGCGGCGTCGGTTGGATCCCGAGCTTCCTCGAGGCCCTCGACTACCAACAGCGCGAGAGTGCACCGGGCTCGACCGACACGCTGTCGCTGCGGCCGTCCGACTACTTCCGCCGCCAGGTGTACGGCTGCTTCTGGTTCGAGCGCGACTCGGTGCCGCCGGCCATCGACGCGCTGGGCGCCGAACACGTGCTCTTCGAGACCGACTACCCACACCCCACGTGCCTGTTTCCCGACCCGCTCGGGCAGGTCGCCGAGCTCGAGGACCGGCTTGGTCCCGACACGATGCGCCTGATCCTCCAGGACAACGCGGCGGCCCTCTATCGCATCGACGTCAGCTGACCGTTCGCAACGTGGACCGGCACGACATCGGTGTCATCGACCTGAACGCCGATCTCGGCGAGGGTGCCGGCGACGCGGCACGTCGGGTCGACGCGCAGCTCCTCGACGTCGTCACCAGCGCCAACGTCGCATGCGGCGTCCACGCCGGTGACGCAGCGATCATGCGCAGGACGTGCGACGAAGCCGCAGCCCGCAGCGTCGTCGTTGGCGCGCACGTGTCCTATGCCGATCGCGAGGGATTCGGGCGGCGTGAGGTCGAG
>JBKJKR010000059.1:0-3741 GCA_046597135.1 Acidimicrobiales bacterium
GTTCGCGTAGATGCCGTCGATGCCGCCGTAGGTGTTCACGAGCTTCGCGGCGGTCTTCTCCCCCACGCCGTTCGCGCCGGCGAGGTTGTCGCTGGGATCGCCGCGCAGCGCGGCGTAGGCGACGTAGTCGCGCGGCGTCACGCCGGTGCGCTCCTTGATGCCGGCCTCGTCGTAGAACGCGTAGTCGCTCACGCCACGCTTGTTGTAGAGGACCTTGATGAACGGGTCCTCGACGAGCTGGTAGCTGTCGCGGTCGCCGGTGACGATGATGGTCTCGAGGCCTTGGTCGCGCGCCTGCGTGGCCAGCGTGGCGATGAGGTCGTCGGCCTCGATGCCCGCTTGGTCGATGATCGGGATCGAGAGGGCGTCGACCACCTCGCGCACCAACCCCATCTGCTGGCGCAGGATGTCGGGCGCCGCCGTGCGGGTGGCCTTGTACTCGGGCACCGCCTCGTGGCGGAAGGTCGGCTCGGGCCGGTCGAACAGCACGGCCACGTGATCGGGCCGGTGATCGCGCAGCAGGTTGATCAGCATCGACGTGAACCCGAACACGGCGTTCGTGACCTGCCCCGACGCCGTGGCCATGTCGGTGGGCAGCGCGAAGAACGCGCGGTAGGTCAACGAGTTCCCGTCGATGAGCATCAGCTTCGCCACGGCGTGCACCCTATCGCTGGGTCGGATGCGCCCCCGGACGCATCCTCGGTACCGCTGGGCCGAGTACAGCTAGTCGGCGTCCAGGATCTCCTCGGCGACGGCCCGCATGGTGGAGCGCGAGCTCATGGCCCGCTGCTGGATCATCGCGAACGCGTCGCCCTCGGACATGCCCTTGGTGTCCATGAGCCGGCCCTTGGCGCGATCGATGACCTTGCGGGCCTCGAGCCGGTCGGAGAGCGTGTCGGCGTGGTCGGACAACGCCCGGAGATCGGCGTGACGGGCGATCGCGATCTCGACCGCGGGCACCAGCTCGCGGCGGCTGAACGGCTTCACCAGGTACGCGAGCGCCCCGGCGTCGCGGGCCTGTTCGATGAGGTCGCGTTGGCTGAACGCCGTCAGCAGCACCACCGCGGCATCGCGTTCCTTGCTGATGCGCCGGCAGGTCTCGATGCCGTCGAGGCCCGGCATCTTGATGTCGAGGATCACGACGTCGGGCCGCAGGGCACGAACCAGCTCGATGGCGACGTCGCCCCGGGAGCAGTCCCCCACCACCTCGTAGCCCTCGGCCTCGAGCGTCTCCTTCAGGTCGAGGCGGATGATCGCCTCGTCCTCGGCGATGACGATGCGGATGCGCGGCTCGCCGTCGGGCGTGTCGAGTGGCACGCGGGGTGCGCCGTCGGTCACGAATCGACCGTGAGCTGGTCGAGCAGATCGTTCTGGGATTGCTCGAGCCCGGCGATCTCGGCCTGGAGCTCGTCGCGGTGGCGACGCATCGCAGTCGCGTGCTTGGCCGCCTCGCGGTGCTCGCGTTCGGCCACCGGGGTCTCGGAGACCAGGGCCCGGATGCGGGCATCCTCGGCCTCGTGGGTGAAGTGCTCGAGTTGTTCGTTCGCGACGTGCAGCTCTTCGTGCAGGCGCTTCATACGACCAGAGACCTCGATGAGGCGCTGCTCGACCATCTTGCGGGACATGGCCGTAGTGTACGAACCGATGCGCGTCCCCATCGTCATTCGATCCGGACTCCTCCTGGGTGCCCTCTCGCTGATCACGCTCGCCGGTTGCGGCGGCACGAGCGAGGGTTGCAGCGTCCCGGCGCGCGAGGATCTCGACCCCAGCCACCTCCTCCACGTGACCGACCCGTCCCTCGCGGTGTACCAGACGGATCCGCCCACGTCGGGTGCCCATCTCGCCACGTCGGCCCCCGGGGGGCTCGTGCGCGCCGCGTTGTTGCCGGCCGTGCAGATCACCATCCTCGAACGGGGCGACGTGCTGGTGCAGTACCGCGACCCGGGCGACCTGCCCGCACTCGAGGGCGTCGTGACCGACCGGGTCGTCGTGGCGCCACAGCCCAGCCTGCCCGCTCGGGTCGTGGTGACCGCATGGACCTACAAGCTCACCTGCGAGTCGGTCGACATCGACGCCATCGGCAAGTTCGCCGATGCGCACGCGGGCAAGGCGCCGGAGCACTAGACCAAGCGGGCGTTGGCACCGAACGGGGGGTTCGATGACGTTCACGCTCGAGGTCTGCGACCAGATCGCGACGATCACGCTCAATCGCCCCGAGGTGCGCAACGCGCTCACCGCGGCCATCGTCGAGGACCTGGCCGACGCCGTCATCGCAGGCGAAGCCGACGACGACGTCCGGGTCTTCGTGATCACGGGCGCTGACCCGGCGTTCTGCGCCGGTTTCGATCTGCGCAACATGGCGGGCGAGGACCGCGACGCCCAGCGGGCCCGACTCCGCCCGCTCGACGACCGGTTCCGGTCGTTCCCACCCCACCACAAACCGATCATCGGCGCGGTCAACGGGGCGGCGGTCACCGGCGGACTCGAGCTCGCGCTCGGTTGCGACTTCCTGATCGCGTCCGATCGAGCACGATTCGCCGACACGCACGGGCGGGTCGGGGTGATGCCCGGCATGGGCATCACCGTGCGGTTGCCGCAACTCATCGGCATCGACCGCGCTCGATTCATGAGCCTCACCGGCGACTTCATCGATGCGACGCGCGCCTACCAATGGGGGCTCGTCACCGAGGTCGTTCCGCACGAGCAGCTGCTGGCGCGGGCCCACGAGATCGCGCATCACATCGCGAACGTGCCCGCTCGCAACATCGCCGCGTTGCGCGAGCAGTACGACGACGTCACGGCGCGACTCGGCGAGGACGCGTGGAACGCGGAGAACGCCCGGTCGCGCGCATGGATGTCGTCCGAGTTCGACCAGGAACGGTTGCGCGCCGTGCGCACCGAGATCATCGAGCGCGGGCGCGGCCAACGATGAAGGTCTACGCCGGGATGGACCCGCGCATCCCGCTCCGCGAGGTCGACGGGTACGCGCGCCGTGTCGAGGCCATGGGCTACGACGGCCTGCACGTCGCCGAGACGGTGCACGACGCGTTCATGGTCTCGGCGTTCGCGCTCGAGCACACCGAACGACTCGTCGTGCGCACCAGCGTAGCGCTCGCCTTCGTCCGCAGTCCCCTACTCGTCGCCTACGCGGCATGGGACCTCGCGGTGATGTCCGGTGGCCGGTTCCAGCTGGGCATCGGAACCCAGATCCGCCAGAACATCGAGCACCGCTACGGCATGCCGTGGACCACGCCGGTGCCGCGCCTTCGCGAGTACGTCGACGTGCTCGGCGCGCTGTTCCACTCGTTCCGCACCGGTGAGCGCATGCACTACGAAGGCACCGACTACCGCCTCACCCGGTTGCAGCCCTACTTCAACCCCGGGCCCGACGAATCCGTCGCCGCGCCGCCGATATGGCTCGGGGGTGTCAACCCCCTCATCTGTCAGCTCGCCGGCGAGCGCGCCGCGGGGTTCGTCACCCACCCCACCAACTCGAACCCGCGCTACCTCGAGACCACGTGCATCCCGAACCTGCTCGTCGGGCTCGACGCCGCGGGTCGAGCGCGGCGCGACCTAGAACTGGTCGTGGGCCTGCAGATGATCACCGGCGCGACAACCACCGAGATGGACGCCGAGCGCGAGCGCCAACGGCGGCTGTTCGCGTTCTTGTACTCGACACCCGCGTACAGCCGCCGTTGGCGCTCGCGCTCGGCGTCGATCTCGGTGGTTGTCGCGCCGGTG
>JBKJKR010000202.1:0-2789 GCA_046597135.1 Acidimicrobiales bacterium
TGCTCGGCGGCGGCAGCGATCGACGAGGTCGGCTTCGTTGCGCATAGCGGCCTCGGAGGTGAGGAACGTCGCGGCGAGAAACGCGCACGTGAGCACGGCGAGCGTGCCGCCGACCAACGACGTGGGGCCTGTCCAACTGGTCCACCGGTCACCACGGCCGTCGGCGGGCACCCGGCCGCTCGCTACCGCGCCGGCGATGGTGCCGAACAGGAACGGCGTGACCACCGAGGAGGTGGCGAACAAGACGCCGAAGAGTCGCGCGTAGCCGAGCGTCGGCGCGAACTTGCGGAACGCGAACGCGCAACCCCTTGCGATGATCCCCACGCCGGCGAGTCCGAACGGAACGAACAACGTCTCCATCAGCGAGGCGAATGCCGTGGGGAACCCGGTCCACAGGAACACGAGGACGTAGATCAGCCACACGTGGTTCGCCTCCCACACCGGACCGATCACGCGATCGATGAGGGTGCGGATGGGCGCGCCGCGGAGAGCGTCGCCCGCTGTGAGGTCCCAGACGCCGCTGCCGAAGTCAGCACCACCGAGCACGGCGTACGCGAGCACGCCGAGGAACAACAGCGCGGCGACGGAGTCGGCGAGGCTCATCGGCGAACTGCTTCCATCACCATCGGGCCCGGGTCGTACGGCGTCGGCAGATCCAGTGGGTCGCCGTCGCGCCAACGACGGCTCATCGATCGCAGCACGAGTGCCGCGCCGGTGAGCATGACGGAGTACACGACGACCACGATCGCGAGCGACCACCACACGCCGCTGTTCGTGGTGACCGCGTCCTCGACGCGCATCTGACCTTGCGCGATCCACGGTTGGCGCCCGACCTCGGTGGTGATCCACCCGAGCTCGAGCGCGGCGACTGCGCCGACGCCGGCGGCCACGCACGCGCGGAGGAACCAACGGTTGGTCAACCAATCGTGGCCGCGGCGGCGCGCCACCCAGAACGCGACGCTGAGCCCGACCAGCGCGAACCCGATCCCGACCATCAGCTGAAACGACCAGTGCACGAGGGTCGCGAGACCGTCGCGCGGTCGTTCGTCGGCCGGGAACTCCGACAGACCGGTGATGGGTCTTTCGAGCCCACCGCGGCTGATCAACGAACCGAGCCCGGGGATCTCGATCGCGAACCGTCGTTCGCCGTCGATGATTACGCCGCCGATCACGAGCGGCGCCCGCGCCTCGGTCTCGGTGGCGAGCTCCATCGCCGCAAGCTTGGCCGGCTGCTCGGCGTGCAGCCGCGCGCCGAGGAAGTGGCCGAGCACCGGCTGGGCCAGCGCGGCGACCGTGGCGAACGCGAACGGCACGATGAACCCCAGCCGATGGTGGCGATCGTCGCGACCGCGCAGCAACCCGACCGCGTACACGGCCGACGTGAGGAAGCCGACGACCACGAAGGTGGCCACCCACATGTGCGCGAACTGCAACCACACCCGATCGTTGAACATCGCGGCCCACGGATCGACATCGACGATCTCGCCGTTCGCGACGCGGAAGCCGGTCGGGCCGTTCATCCACGCGTTGACCGCGAGGATGCAGAACGTGCCGACGATGCCCGCGAGGCCGACAGGAACGAGCATCGCGAGGTGCAAGCGGCTGGGGAGGCGACCCCAGCCGTACAGGTAGATGCCGAGGAAGATCGCTTCGATGAAGAACGCGATGCCCTCGAACGCGAACGGCAGGCCGATCACGTCGCCGTAGCGGCGCATGAACTCCGGCCACAACATGCCCATCTCGAAGCTGAGGATGGTGCCCGAGACCGCGCCGACGGCGAAGAGCACGGCCGACGCCTTCGACCATCGCTTCGCGAGCCCGAGCGCGACCGGATCGTCGTCGCGCAGACCACGCCGGTGCAGCACCCAGATGATGACGGGCAGGGCCACGCCGAAGCAGGCGAGCACGATGTGCGACCCGAGGGTGACCGTCATCTGCCAGCGCGCGGGGAGCATCGCTCCGGGTTCGGCAGCGAGGACTGCGGCGATGGTGTTCGGGGCGATGGTGCTCGACATGGGTGGGTGGAAGTTGCCGGGTCAGTTCTCGTGGAGCTTCGACTGCATCTCGGGATCGACCTTGGCCAGTTGCTCGAGATCCTCGACGACCTCGGCGAGGGACTCGTGCGCGAGGCCCGGGTGCGCCAGCTCCTGCGCGGCTCGTTCCCGTTTGACGAGCACCAACCGTCGCACGACGAGCGCCACGACTGCGAGCCCGACGAGGACCATCACCACGGTCTGGAACGGCTCGGTGTAGTCGAGGATCTTCTCCCACTGGTCGGCCAGGAAGTAGCCGGCCATGACCAGGACCGTGTTCCAGATGAGGCTGCCGATGAGCGTGAAGAGCGTGAACGTGCCGAGCGGCATGCGGCGAAAGCCGGCGGGGATCGAGATCAACGAACGGATGAGCGGCACACATCGACAGATCAGCACGGCCGCTCGCGACCGGCGATCGAACCATGCCTCGGCCCGATCGAGGTCGGACTCGCTCAACCCGAACCACGTGCCGTAACGGATGACGATGGCCCGCAGCCGAACGGGGCCGACCGCGACGGACAGTCCGTAGAGGATCCACGCGCCGACCACCGACCCGATGGTCGCGGCGATGATCATGCCGACCACCCACGCGTCGCCCCGTGAGGCGCTGTAACCCGCGAGCCCGAGCACCACCTCGGAGGGGATCGGTGGGAAGACGTTCTCGAGGGCGACCAGCATCGCGACGCCGAGGTAGCCGAGCTTCTCGACCACCTCGGTGGCCCAGTCCGTCAGGTTCTCGAGCATCGGATTCGCGAG
>JBKJKR010000417.1:0-2928 GCA_046597135.1 Acidimicrobiales bacterium
TTCGCCGAAGCGCTCACCATCGGCCTGCAACGCGAAGGGTTCCGCACCACCGTTGCCGGCGACGGTGTCACTGCGCTCGAGCGGTGGCGGATCGATCAACCCGACGTGGTGCTGCTCGATGTGATGCTGCCTCGCTTGTCGGGCATCGACGTGTGCCGCGAGATCCGATCTACATCGAACGTGCCGATCATCATGGTCACGGCGCGCAGCTCCGAGATCGACGCGGTGGTCGGCCTCGAGGTCGGCGCCGACGACTACGTGACCAAGCCGTACCGGTTGCGCGAGCTGGTGGCGCGCATTCGCGCGGTGTTGCGCCGCGCCGACGCACGTGCCGACGCGGTGGCGGGCGGCGAACATGCCGGACGACCACTGCAGGTGGGCGACGTGCACGTCGACCCACAGCGCCACGAGGTCAGCGTGCGCGGCTCACTGGTGCACCTGCCCTTGAAGGAGTTCGAGTTGCTCGTGCTCCTCATGGAGAACGCAGGCCGGGTGCTGGCGCGCGAGGTCCTGATCGATCGCGCCTGGGGCACCGACTACCACGGCGACACCAAGACGCTCGACGTCCACGTGAAGCGGTTGCGGTCGAAGCTCGAGGACGACCCGCACAACCCGACACGCATCGTCACCATTCGCGGGCTCGGCTACAAGTACGACGGCACCTTGGCGAGCGCCCGCTGAGCGCGAACCGGCTCGTGCTCAGGCGTGGTCGCTGCGCTTGTCCTCGAGCCACTCGGGCAATTGCACCGGCGGGTTCGGGAGCGCGGTGACCCCGCGCTCGGCGAGCAGCTCGTGAAACCCGTCGCGGTCGGCTTCCCACGAACGCGGGTCGCCCATCATGACCTCGAACAGCTCGACCCCGTCCGGACCGGCGACGAGTGGGCCGATGGCCGCGCCGAACGGCAGGTCGATGTGCGTACCGGCCGGGCACCAGCGCTCGCCGCTCCACATGCCACCGCCCAGCACGTAGACCACCTGATGGCTGTAGTGGCCGTGGCGATGCACGATCATGCCCGGGTCCCACTTGCCGTACATGGACAGGAACTGGGGTTCGCGTCCGATGACGAACCACTTCTCGCGGACCGACTTCTGACCATCGGCGTGCATCTGGGTGCGCACGTGCTGCCAGGGCACGTCGTCGGCGTGCACGAACGTGGCAGTGATGTCGGCGCTCTCATGCATTGGAGGGGCTGGATCCATGTCCGAACCGTAGTCGGGCCGTTCGCGTGAAGTTCACAAAGATGTTCCACGTCCAACCACCACCCGGACCCGTGGACGAAACAGACTGCACACGATCCTTTCGTGCAGATGAACCGCTCAACCAGATGAACCGCTCAACCGACCTTGAAGGGGACTGCGTGTCGCTCGACTCCCGCTCTGACGAGTACCTGGAACTGCCCACGCCCCTCGCGGCGACCGAGCGGAAGACCTACGTGCTCGACACGTCGGTGCTCCTCGCGGATCCCGGCGCCCTCTTCCGGTTCGTCGAACACGAGGTCGTGATCCCCCTCGTGGTCATCTCGGAGCTCGAAGCGAAGCGGCATCACCCCGATCTCGGGTGGGCGGCCCGTCGCGCGATCCGGCATCTCGAAGACGTGCGTCGCGAGCACGGACAACTCGTCACGCCGGTCCCGCTCAACAAGGTGGGCGGCACGCTGCGCGTCGAGCTCAACCACCAAGACCCGCATGTGCTGCCCGAAGCACTGCGCGACCAGAGCAACGACCACCGCATCCTCTAGTGGCCAAGACCCTGGCCGACGAAGGCTTCGACGCGGTCGTCGTCACCAAGGATCTGCCGCTGCGGCTCAAGGCCGCAGCCGTCGGCATCCCGGCCGACGAGTACCGCAGCGAGCTCGCCACCCCGAACGAGTGGCCCGGCATCACCATCGTCGACCCGGCACCCAGCGAGCTCATCGACGAGCTCTACGACGGCGCACGCGTCGATGCCGAAGAGGTCGGCCACGAGCTGCTGACCCACACGTCGGTCATCATGCGGTCGGGCTCGCAGTCCGCCATCGCCCGCGTGCTGCCCGACAAGACGCTGCGGCTGGTCCAGCCACCCACCGCGTTCGGTCTTCGCGCCCGCTCGGCCGAGCAACAGATCGCCCTCGACCTCCTCCTCGACGACGACATCGGCATCGTGTCACTCGGCGGACGCGCCGGCTGCGGCAAGACGGTGCTCGCGCTCGCCGCGGCGCTCGACCTCACCATCGAGCAGTCGCGGTTCCACAAGATCCTCGTGTTCCGCCCGCTCTTCGCCGTGGGTGGCCAGGACCTCGGCTACCTGCCGGGTGGCGAAGCCGAGAAGATGTCCCCGTGGGCCGCCGGCATCACCGACGCGCTCGGCGCGTTCTGCGAGCCCTCCACCGTCGAGCACATCTTCGACGAAGGGATCATCGAGGTGCTCCCCCTCACCCACATCCGCGGGCGCACGTTCACGAACTCCATCGTGATCATCGAGGAGGCCCAGAACCTCGAGCGTCACCACATCTTGTCGACCATCTCACGAGTCGGCTCGGGCAGCCGGGTGTTCCTCACCCACGACGTCGCGCAGCGCGACAACCTCCGGGTCGGTCGCGACGACGGCATCGCCGCGATCGTGTCGCGGCTCAAAGGCCACTCGTTGTTCGCGCACATCTCGCTCACCCGCTCCGAGCGGAGCCCCATCGCCGAGGTCGCCGGCCAGCTGCTCGACGAGTTCTGAGCGCAGAACATCTACCGAGTTCTGGCCCGGGCTCACGCCTCGGCTTCGACCTCGGCCTTGATGCGTTCCAGGGTCTGCTGCATTCCCTCGCGATTGGTGCGGCCGCGAAGCCGCCCCAGGAGCGCCCAGTAGACCTTCATCCACCACGTGGGAGCGAGCGTGAACGATTCGGTCACGTCGGTCCCCCCGCCGGCCGGTTCGAGGTGGTAGCCCCATTCGCTCAG
>JBKJKR010000458.1:0-4816 GCA_046597135.1 Acidimicrobiales bacterium
CGATCGCCTTCTTTGGCCTGCACCGACTCGCTCGGGGAGATCTTCAGGTCCTTGGCCGCACGGTCGAGACCGCACGCCGCGGCGAGCAGCGAGACCGCCGCTAACGCTGCGACGAGCAGCATGAACCGCTTACGCATGAATTGCCTCCCATGGGAAATGCGACGCCGGTTTCGCTGAACCCGCGCCGCGTCGTGGCCCGAAGCTACTCCGCGGTCACCGGTCGTGCACGAGGCTGCGCGAGATCTTCACATGCAGGTCAGTGCGGCCGAACAGCCGTAGAATCCCGACGCCCACTACGGTCCCACGGTCGTTGATGACGTGGTCGGTGACAGAGCAGTACACGAGGAGTGCGCATGGCCCAGTTCGATGTGGTTGGCGTCGGGAACGCGATCGTCGATGTGATCGCATTGGTCGACGACGCATTCATCGACGAGCACGATCTGGCCAAAGGTGCCATGGCGCTCATCGATGCCGAGCGGGCGACCCAGCTCTACGCCGCCATGCCGTCGGGCATCGAAGCATCGGGCGGTTCGGCGGCCAACACCATGGCCGGTGTGGCGTCGTTCGGCGGACGAGCGGCCTACATCGGCAAGGTGCGCGACGATCAACTCGGCGAGGTCTTCCGCCACGACATCCGGGCTACGGGTGTCAGCTACGACGTGCCGTACGCAACCGCCGGCCCGCCCACCGCCCGCTGCCTGATCCAGGTCACACCCGACGCGCAGCGCACGCTCAACACCTTCCTCGGTGTGTCGAGCCTGTTGTCCCCCGACGACATCGACCCCGCGCTCGTCGCGTCGGCGAAGCTCGTCTACTGCGAGGGCTACCTCTGGGACGTCGACATCGCGAAGCAGGCCATCCGCAAGGCGATGGACATCGGCCACGCAGCCGGCGCGAAGACCGCGCTCACGCTCAGCGACTCGTTCTGCGTCGATCGCCACCGCGAGGAGTGGCTCGAGCTCATCGACTCGCGCGTCGACATCGTCTTCGCCAACGAGACCGAGATCTGCTCGCTCTACGAATGCGACTGGGAGACCGCCGCCGACAAGATCGCCGGTCAGGTCGACATCGCCTGCCTCACCCGCCACTCGGCCGGATCGGTGATCGTCACCGCGCACGATCGGTTCGCCATCGCGCCGGAGCCGTGCGATCACCTCGTCGACACCACCGGAGCCGGCGATCTGTATGCGTCCGGCTTCCTCCACGGCTACGCGCAGGGCCTCGATCTTGCGACCTGCGGACGGCTCGGCTCGTTGGCCGCGGCCGAGATCATCGGCCACGTGGGCGCCCGACCCGCGATCTCCCTCAGCACGCTGCTCTAGAGGTTTCGTGCTCCAACCAGAGGTTGGACCACGAGCATTCCTGCGCGGCCTTCGGCCGCACTCGTTGTTGCACGCCGGACCGGCAAAGCCGGCTCCGGCGAGGGTCGAGGGGGAACGCGGACCGTTCCCCCTCGAGCACCCCCTACCGCATCTCGTCTTGCGGGCTGCAACCTCTGGTTGCCGACCGAAACCTCAGCCGATCCACGCCTTGTCGAACATGACGACCGTGGCCACCGTGGGTCGGATGCCCTGGATGTTCTTGTTCCAAGCAATGACCTCGACCAGGGACTCGTAGATCACCGATGGCGTGTCCTGCCGCCAGATGTCCTGGATCTTGTCGAGTGCCGCCTTGCGGTCGGCATCGCTCTTGGCCGAACGCACGAGCTGGATCTGAGCATCCATGTCGGTGTTGACGTAGTTCATGGCGTTCGCCGCGCTCGTCGACAGCACTGCGGACAGCAGTGCGATCTCCGGTGCTTCCTCGGCCAGGTTGAAGCCCCAGCACGCGACGTCGTACGCCTTCTGGTTCAAGATGTCGTTGACCAACGCCGCGGTGTCATAGTCGTTCTTGAGCTTGACGGTGAAGCCGGCCGCGGTGAGCAGCGATTGCATGGCCTGCGCCCAGCTCGCACGACTCGGCGCGTTGTGACAGTTCACGCGGATGGAACCATCCCACTTGCCTTCCTTCTTCACTTCCTCGACGAGGGCCTTCGCCTTGGCCAGATCGAAGGTGTTGACCGGCGACGACGACGCGAACTTCGACGACTTCTGGAAGAACTCGCCACCGGGATAGCCGGCCCCGTCGTTCGCCCGCTCGTTGATGATCTTCGGGTCGACCGCGTACGCCACCGCCTGGCGGATGCGCTTGTCGGCCGTGAGGGTATCGATCGTGAGCGGACCATCGGGCTTGCCGCCGCACACCGAGGCCGGTGCTCCGGCCTTGCAGTTGACCTTCCCGTTGTTGAGGAGGCCGACGCCGCCCAGCCATTGGAAGTTCTGGTACGCACCGACCTTCTTCTCGTCCAACGCCTTCTTCACCACCGCCGGCTCGCGCAGGAAACCCATCTGGAGCGTGCCCGTGCTCATGGCGTCGTAGGTGGCCTGCGCTCCCGCCAGGACCTTGAAGGTGATGCCGTCGAGGTAGGGCTTGCCGCCCCAATAGGTGTCGCTGCGGACCAGGGCGATCGAGTCCTTCGGGATGTACTTCCCGACCTTGAACGGACCAGCACCGACCGGTTCGAGGTTGAACTTGCACGACCGCGGCGCCGTCTCGCCGTTGGCCCCGCATGCGGCCTTCACTGCCGTGGGCGAGGTGATCATGCCGGGCATGTAGGAGAGCATGTACGGGAAGTTGGCCCAGCCGGTGCTGAGCGTGAACTTCACGGTGAGCGGGTCGACGACCGTGTACTCCTTCACGACGGCCACCTGTGCCGCCGAGCGTGAGCCGTTGGCCGCGGTGTGCCGCTTGATGCTGAACACCACGGCGTCGGCGTTGAGATCGGTGCCGTCGGAGAACTTGACCCCCGAACGCAGCTTCAGGGTCCACTCGGTGTTGTCCGCGTTGGGAGTCGCCCCCTCCGCGAGGTGCGGTTCGAAGGCCTTCTTGTCGGTGTTGTACCGCATGAGCGTGTCGTAGATCGCGGTGAGCTCAGTCTGGCCGGTCGTGCCGCCACCGTTCGACACCACGGGGTCGAGGCCTGCGGTCTCGCTGAACATGCCCATCGTGATCGTGCCGCCCACCTTGGGCGCGGCCGAGGTGGTCGTGTTGACTGCGGTCGACGTGGTGAGGTTCACCTGACCGGTCGAGTTCGACTCGTTGGATCCCCCTCCGTCGTCACCACACGCCGCAGCCACGATTCCCATGGCCGCGACGAACAGGACGAGGCGATGTAAACGCCGGCGATTCATCAGATGTCTCCCTGGTCGCTCCGCCGGTTCCGGCGGCCCCCCGACCGAGGCTGATGCTAGTCACGGCGGCGCCGACGCTGCCGAATGTCACACCCGGACCGAGGCTACGCCCTGCGCCATCTCGCCTGGTGGGACGGAGCAGCCGGAAAAGCCGAAAAGGCCCCGGGGCGGCTGCGACCTGCGTCGCGCACCCCGGGACCTTTGCGTTTGTTCCCCGTCCAGCGACTTGCCGCCCCGTCGGTCGACAAGCGGAGCACGGCTTGTCTCGGCCGTGCTCTCGTCACTCGCACGATGTCCGTCGACACCGGCAGAGATATCGAAGGTTCCCCCGATCGAGCCCCGTCGGGCTCGCGTCCCCATTTCCGTGTGCGCCACCCCGACGGGTCTTGCTGCACGGTCCGGGCCGACCCGCTCGGCGATCCGTTCACGCTGTTGTGCTTTTCCCCCGGCGGGGATCGGCCAGCGCTCGTCTCACGTCGCGGTGACGATGTCCTTCCTCGAACTCGTCGCCACCCCCGTCGGGATGGAGACTCCTTCGAACCTGGCGCACCGCCGTCGTCTCGAGTTCGTCTTCGCCGAGCCTTGCGCTCGGTTTGGGCGAGAGGAGAGCTGCTCGGTCCGCCGACCACCGCCGCCGCCGCTCTGAGCTCTCGGTTTACCCGTTCGCCCCGCTTGCCGCCGCTTCGCCCTGCGAGCCTTGTTCGCTCTCGACATGTGCATCGAACACCCGGGCCGAAGAATGGTCAAGAGGCCGACGCGATTTCCACCGGTGATCCACCGAACTTCCGCGAAATCCCCAGCGCAACCGCCATTCTTCACAGGCTCGTGCACAGATTCGTGCACAGATTCGTCCGCCCGATGCCGGGTCAGGCGGGTGGCTGTTGAAGCCTGAACATCGCGCCGGTCGGATCGGCCACCGAGGCCAGCCGACCGTACGGCGTGTCCTCGGGCGCCATGACCACCGACCCGCCGAGCGCGACCACCTTGGCCACGGTGGCGTCGGCGTCGGCCACGGCGACGTACACCGACCAGTGCGCCGGCGCGCCCTCGGGCAGGAACCCGCTCGCATCCATCGCGACGGCCAGCTCGTCGGCACCTCGGGTCAGGATCGAGTAGCGGAACTCGGGTGCGTCGCTCGCGACCGTGACGCTGAGGTCGAAGACGTCGCGGGAGAAGTCGATCGAGGTGGCGTAGTCGCGGGTGAGCAGCTCGAACCAGCTCGGCGTGCCCGGCTCGGCGAACACCCCGAAACCGCGGTGCGCGCCCGAATCACGCGTGGTCAGATCATGGACGGGTGCCGCCGGCGAAACTCATCGGCGCCAGGCGCGCTCAGTACCAGAAACCCGCTCAGTACCAGAACCCTTGATGGGCAACAGAGGCCTCGTCCTCGCGGTGCGGACCGTCGAAGGCCATCGCCGGGCTCGCCGCGGTCCCGATCTCGGGCGCGGTGATCGTGAAGCCGAAGCGGTCGGCGCCAGGGGCGGTCGCGACATCGATCAGTTGTTCACTCGACAGCCCGGCGGGTGGTCTTCGGGCTGTCGAGTGAACAACTGATCGATGTCGCGACCGCCCCTGGCGCCGACCGC